>CBRGOK010000220.1:0-6380 GCA_967798035.1 uncultured bacterium | reverse complement strand
ACGCCCTGCGCTCGATGGGGATCCGCTGCGAGTGCCTGGCGAGGGAGGGTTTCCTCCCCGTCCGCGTCCACGGCGGCCCCGTGGCGAGCCGGGAGTGGCGCGTCCGCGGCGGGGTCTCCTCCCAGTTCACGAGCTCGCTCCTCCTCTTCGCCTCGGGCCAGCCGGCGGGCCCGATCCGGATCGCCATCGAGGGTCCCCAGGTCTCCCGCCCCTACGTCGAGATGACGCGCGCCCTGATGGAGGCCTGCGGGATTCCCGCCCGGCGCGCCGGGGAGGACGCGATCGTCGTGACGCCCGCCGTCCCGGTCCCTCCGCGCATCCCCGTCGAGGTCGACGCGAGCGCCCTCTCCTACTTCCTCGCCGCGGCAGCGCTGACGGGCTCGACCGTCGTCGTCCCGGGGATCGGCGGGGGCTCCCTCCAGGGGGACCTCGGGCTGGCGCGCGCCCTCGAGCGGATGGGGTGCCGTCTCGAGCTGGGCGAGGACGCGGTCGCGATCACCGGAGGGAGGCTGCGCGGGATCGAGATCGACATGGAGACGATGCCCGACTCCGTGCTGACCCTCGCCGTCGTCGCCGCTCGCGCCGAGGGGCCGACGCGGATCGCGAACGTCGGCACCCTGCGCCTCAAGGAATCCGATCGCCTCGTGGTCGCGGCGCGCGAGCTCGGGAGAGTGGGCGCGCGGGTCGAGGAAGGACGCGACTTCCTCGCGATCGACCCGCCTGCTCGCCTCCGCCCGGCGCGGATCCGCACCGAGGGGGACCATCGCGTCGCGATGTCCTTCGCCCTCCTCGGCCTCGTCGGCGAGGGGATCTCGATCGAGGATCCCGACTGCGTGGGGAAGTCGTTCCCGGGCTTCTGGGAGGAGCTCGAGCGCCTCGGCCGGCACCACGCCGGCCCCTGAGCCGGCGAGTCCGGCCGGTTCAGAGGCAGACCGGCACGGCGAGGCCGTTGGAGAAGGCGATTCCCTGGGGGGCGAGCGGGTCGAGGTTCACCGCCTGGAGGAAGACCGTCCCGCCGACGAGGGAGGGGGTGGAAGGGATCGGGAACGGGAACGCGGCCTCCCCCGCCCCCGGCGTCCCGGGGGGGCCCGAGAGGACGAAGGGGACCTGGACGAGGAAGGGGACCGGGTCGACGAGGAGAGTCCCGCCGAAGATCGGGATCGCGGCTCCCCCCGCCCCGAGCACGAGGAGCCCGGGCATCCCGCCGAGGCCGCCGGCGACCTCCACGGCGAACCAGGGGTTGCCGGGGAACGCCGGGTTGTTCGCCGCGAGCGCCGGCGAGAGGCCGCCGCTGCCCGGCGTCGGGGCACCGTAGGAGGAAGGAGTGCACGCCGTCGTCGGGAGGCTCGCGTCGAGCGTCGTGTCCGCGGAGACGGGAATCCCCGTCGCGAGCACGCCCTGGTACCCGGGCGCGCCGAAGGGGGTGAACTCCACGTTCCAGGTCCCCGCGGGGACCACGACGATGTAGGTGCCCGCGGCGCCCGTGTCGTCGCCCGACGTCGGGACGGAGGCCCCGCTCGCCGAGTCGCGGACATCGAGGTCGACGCCTCCGAGGGGCCCGCCGAACACCGCCGTGACGGTGCCGGAGAGGTAGAAGCCCGAGGACATCGAGACGGTCCCGAGGGACGTCGTCGCGGCGACGTTCACGGGCGCGAGGAGGACCGTGACGAGCTTCGCGGCGAGGGGGGCGGCGAACTCCACCTCGTAGGCCCCGGCCGGGACGACGACGTCGACGAAGCCGAAGGAGTCCGTGTTGTCCCCCGGCGTGAAGAGGTCCGGACCGCCGGTGACGAGGGCGACGTCCACGTCGACGCCCGGGACGGGGAGACCGGTGGCCCCCACCACCGTCGCGCTCAGGGTGAATCCGCTCGAGAGGGTGATCGTGCCGAGGCTCGTGGTCGCGGCGACCGCGACGCCGAGCATCTGCCAGGGCGCGAGGATGGGGCCCGCGAGCCCGGTCGGGTCGAGGCGGATGTCGTAGACGCCGGCCGGGACGACGGCGGTCATCTGGCCGGAGGCGTTCGTGCTCCCGTTCGCCTGGGGGACCTCGACCCCCGTCGCGGCGTCCCGCACCTCCACCGAGGCGCCGACGACGGGCGAGAGGGTCCCCGGCCGGAGGAAGGTCGCCGTGAGCTGGAAGCCCGCGAGAAGCGGGACGACGACGAGGCTCGTCGTCTGGCCCTGGGCGACCGTCACGCCGTTCACCCACTTCGGGAGGAGCGAGGTTGAGAAGGGGGGGGAGAAGAGGATGTTGTAGGTCTCGGGCGGGGCGCCCGTGTTGAAGAACCCACCGGCGTTCGTCCCGTCGTTCGAGAGGTTGGTCTCCTCGTTCCCGTTCGAGGCGCGGAAGAAGTCGAGGTCGACCGCGGCGACGCCGGCGCCGAGCGGGTTCACGACCTGTCCGGTGACGAGACCCTGGGGGGCGGCCTCCGGGGCGAGGAGGAGGAGGAAGGAGGCGGGGATCGTCCAGGTGCGCATCGGTGTGTCCCTCAGAACTTGTACCGCACTTCGAACTTGAAGAACGTCGCCTCGCGGTCGGCCATCGAGAGGGCGTCGCCCGGCTCGAACCGCCCGAAGACCACCTCGACATCGAGGTTCCGGATCTCGCGCCAGCCGAGGACCGTGTCGACCTCCCATCCGATCTCGTGGTGGACGCCGTCGGGGTCGGCCTCGACCGGAGCATCGGGGAGGAGATTCCCGTTCGCCTCTGTGTCCCGGAGGAAGGGAGCCGGACGGGGCTGCGTGTAGCGGTGCGCGACGAGGTCGAGGGAGGTCCGGCGTCCGAGACGGACGCCGAGGCCCGCGGTCGCGATCGAGAGGTTGGAGAGCTCCGGGTCGAGGAGCTCGCCGTAGTAGTTGAACGACGTGACCCCGTTCCAGCGGCCCGTGTTGTCCTGGAATCCGGTCTGCCGGAAGTCGGAGTTGCCGTCGGTGGGGTCGTCGTCTCCCCCCGACCCGAGGGCGTAGGCCGCCGTGAGGGAGGGTTCGAGGGGGAGCGGGAGCTCCCACGTCGCCCCGACGTCGAACCCGTAGCCCTGGATCCGCTCGTCCCGATCCGTTCCCCAGACTCCCGCGAGGTCGACCCAGGCCTCGAGGTCCTCGACGGACCTGAGGCGGGCCTGGATCCCGGCGAAGAGGGGGGAGTCGTCCTCGCGGCCGCGGTCGAACCGCCCGACGAAGAAGGCGGAGACCTCGTCTCGTCCCGGGAACTCGCGCGTGAGGACGGCCGTCGCGTTCGTCGCCTCCTCGTCGCGCTCCCCGGGGGTCTCATCGAACTCGTCCGTCGGGGTCCCGGGAGGCCGGGGCGCGAAGCGCGTCCGCGTCTCCCTTCCCCCGAACCACACCGTCGTCAGCGACGCCTCGGCGTGCCACTGGGCGCGATCGTAGGAGAGGCGCAGCCCGTCGAGGTCCCGGTCGTACAGCCACTGCCGGTCGTCCTTGAGGTGGATCCGGCCCGCCTCGAGGTCGAGCCCGCGCGCCGGGAGGTCGCGGAGGAAGACGAATGTCTCCTTGAGGTTCGCCCGCCCCCGCTTCTCGTCGGGGTCCCCGAGCTCGGTCACCCACTCCCAGTCCTGTTCGAAGCCGGCCACGAGGAAGACGCGAGGGGAGGGTCGCGCGGTCGCCTCCAGGCGCACGCGGAGGGTCTCCGTGCGCTGCGTGTCCTCGTTCCCCGAATCGAGGTGGAACCCGTCCTCCCGGTCGACCCTCGCGGTGATCGTCCCGCCGATCGTCCCCCAGTCCCCGAGCCGGATCGTCCCCGGAACGAAGTCCTCCTCCGTCCGCCGGCGCCGCGAGGGGGGCTCCTCGGTGAGCGCCTCGAGCGACACCTCGGCGAGCTCCTCGGAGACGTCGACGCGCCGGCCGGCGGGGACCTCGACATCGACGCCGAGGATCCGCAGGCGCCACCCCTCCGGGGCCGGCTCGATCGCGTCGATCCTCCCCGCGATTGTCCCCCGTTCCCGCGGCTTCTCGGACCGGATCCGGCGCGTGCGGATGCGGCCGGTCTCGCCCAGCCGGCCGTCGACCTTGACCCACTCCCCCTCCCGCAGGGAGCCCCGGTCGAAGGGCGCGCCCCCCTCGCCCTCCGTCTCCGGCTGGATCTCGATCCGCACGCTGAAGACGGAGAACCGCTCCTCCTCGATCGACTCGACGGGACCGGTCACGGAGTCCCGGCTCCCCCGGGGGAGGAGCTCGAAGTCGGTGGAGCGCAGCCCCCCGCTCCCGGTCCGAACGACCTTCGCCTCGAGCCGGTGGCCGACGAGGAGGTCCTCGACCCGGATGCGGCGCTCCTTCGGCTTCGTCTCCGGCGCCTGTCCGGGCGCGTGGAGGATGGAGTAGCGGAGGACCATGCTCACCGCCTCGCGCAAGCGAGCGACTCCCGGCACCGCCGCAGGATCTCGAGGACCAGGGGCCCGGAGCCGGGCCGGATCGCCTGCAGGGCGGAGAGGCGGGCGAGCGAGACGGCCTGGAAGAGGGAGACGCGCTCCTCGAGGTCCGGGCCTCCGGGCCCGTACCCGTCGAGAAAGGCCGCGCGCAGTCTCTCGGTACGGGGAGGTTCGAGACTCCCCTGCGCTTCCCGGAGCTCGAGATGGGCGAGGAAGTTCCCGACGTCGAGGGCGGGGTCTCCCTCGCAGGAGAGGTCGAGGTCTAGGAAGGCGATCCCCGAGGGGCCGACGAGCACCTGCGCCTCGTAGAAGTCCCCGTGGAGACGGACGGGGGACGGCGCCGGCGCCTCCCCGGCGAGGACGCGCAACCGCTCGAGCGCGTCGACGCGTTCCTCCCTCCCCGGTCCCCCGACCCTGCACGCCGCCTCGTGGCGGCTGGCCGCGATCGCGAGTTCCCCGGCGAGGTCCTTGCGCCGGGCGGGAGGGGGTCCTCCGTGGAAGATCCGGAGGGCGCGGGCGGTCGCGCGAACGTCGGCCTCGGCCTCTCCCTTCCCGAGCCGGCGGGAGAGGACCTCCCCCTCCAGGTCCTCGAAGAAGACGAGGCCGAGGTCGGGCTCGTCCGCGAGGCGACGGGGGAGGCGGGGCGCCCCCGGTCCGGTCGAAGCCCGCGGCCAGTCCCCGCGGCCGCGGCCGGGCGCGTAGACCTTCACGATCAGGGTCGCGCCGTCGGCGAGGCGAGCCCGGACGACGCCGCGCCGTCCCGGGCGGAGCGACAGGAGGTTCGTGCGGACCACGCCGGCGTCGCCAGGCAGCCGCGCGCGCAGGATGGCCGACAGGGCCGCCGGATCGAGGGCCGTCCGGATCCCCTCCGGTCCGAGCGAGGCGGGATCCGTCTGGGCGATTCGCTCTCCGGCCGGCGGGAGGATCTCCCAGCGCCGCAGGGTCCCGATCGGAGTACGCCTCTCGAACTCGTACTCGATCGTCCCGTCCCCCCGGATCCCCGCCCGCACCAGGGCCGGCGCTTCGAGGAGCGCCCGCGCCTCCTCCACCACGGCCCCGACGCGCTCTGTGGCCCCCTCCTCGAGCCGGCGGAGGGGGGAGAGGCCGAGGTCGAGGAGAGCCAGGACCGTGACCGTCTCGAGCCCCTCGACCCGGGGACCGTAGGCCGCGAGGAACGCCTCCGCCCCGCTGCCGGCCTGCTCCTCGGTCAGGTCCCCGGAGCGGACGAGGAGGCGCAGGTGGCCGAGGAACGATCCGAGGTCGAACAGTGGATTCCCCGCTCCGGCCCCGTCGAGGTCGAGGAGGGAGGCCTTTCCTCCGTCGAGGAGGACCTGCTCGGCGTGGAAATCCCCGTGGACGACGGCGATCGAGGTCCCGACGTTCCCGCCGATCCGGTCCAGGAGTCGCAGGGCGGGCCCAGCCCACGGCTCCCCCACCCGCTCGAGCGCCGCGTACTCCCGGCGCAGCCGCCCGATCCGCCCCGCGCCCGACTCCGCGGCGGGGAGGGGAAGGTCGCAGCGGTGGAGCGCGGCCAGGGCCGCTCCGGCGGCGCGGAAGCCGCCCGGGTCCGCCGGGGACTCGAGGAGGGGCGATCCGGGGAGCGCCCCGACGAAGACCGTCCTCGTCTCGGAGTCGAATCCCGCGAGGCGCGGCACCGTCACGTCCGCAGCGCACGCGAGGGCCCCGTGAATCCCCGCCACGGCGGCTCCCTTCGCTTCCGGGAGCGTCCTCCCGTAGAGCGTCTCCCGCTCGTGCGCCCCGTCGGCGTCGCGTCGCCACCGCGCCTCGATCCGGAAGACGGCGCGATTCTCGGGCTTGTACCGGACGAGCTCGAGGGCGCTCCCCCTCGCCTTCGCGCGCCATCCCGCTCCCTTGCGGTCGGAACGAGAGCGGGCGAGGGCGCGCTTGAGGCCGTCGGGAGCGAGGAGCCGCCGAAGCCCGGGGAGGCCCGCGTCCAGGGGGAACGCGTAGGCGACCGCGCGCGGGATCTCGAGG
>CBRGOK010000219.1:0-6386 GCA_967798035.1 uncultured bacterium | reverse complement strand
CCGTCGCAGGTGTTCTGCTTGCAGTGCTTGGAGAACTCGTCGCAGTCCCACCTCCCGTCGGGGTCCTGGTGCTTCCTCAGCCACTCGAGGGCGTCCTCGAGCGGCCCCTCGGTCTCGACTCCTCCCCGAGTCCTGCGGGCCCTCTGCTGCCCCCCGTCGCGGTCGCCGTAGGGCGATCCGATCTTCCCGCTCCCGATCGAGTCGGGGATCCCGGTGCCGTGACGCCCATGCGGCCCGACTCCGATCGGCGTCCCCCCGGTCGTGTCGCCGGGGGGAAGGTTCAGGTCGAGCGCGGTCGGGTCCCCGCGGATTTCGTTCACCGTGGCGTCCTCGAAGACCTGGTCCTCGGGGAGCACCTTCCCCAACTCGAGGAAGAGGTCGTCGACGCGCGGGGTGGGCTCGAGGCTCTTCTCCGCGAGCTTCGGGAGGGCGTCGCGCTGGACGATCTCGGGAGGCTCGACGGGGGCGATCTCGAGTTCGCTCGGATCGTCCCGGATCGCGACGAAGGCCGGCCTCGCCTCCTCCTTCCTGCGGGCGTGGGCGACGTAGATCACGCTCAGCGCCGCGACAAGGACTACGTGGATCATCAGCGCGATGATCGTCCACGGGGCGTTGCGGACGACGGTCCGGAGGAAGGGGGGAGAGGGCGCCCCGGTCCCCGGCGCGGAGGACTCCGGTCGATCGCTCGAGTTGTTCATGAGGACGAGGAGGTGGCGGCGCTTCCGAGGGAAAAGGATCGCGGGCCACGGGCCCCTCCCCTCGGACCGGGGTCCTCGAGGCCGGCGCGGATCAACGGCGCGGGGAGGCCGACGGTTCGGGGGAACGCGAAACTTCCCCGCCTCGGCGACTAGGGAGAGACTCGGGGGGCGCTCTCCTCCCCGAGCCCGGAGGAGGGACGCTATACCTCCACGCCCTTCGCGTGCCGCTCCTCCCGCTCCTCCTCCTCCATATCCCCCTCGCCTTCCTCCCCTCCCCGCTCCCCTCCCCGGGCCCGGCGAGGGGAGTCGGAGATCGCCGCCGGCAGACGCAGGTCCAACCCGACGCCGAGGTCGGGGAGGAGATCGCCTTCGCCTCCGCGCTCGCCTCCCAGCTCGGCTACTTCGACCTCGCCTCGGCGAGGCTCGAGAGGCTCCTCCGCCAGGGCCTCCCCGCGGAGGAGGAGCGCAGGGTCGCCCTCGCCTCGTGCGGCCTCCTCAAGCTCGCCGCCGAGCGGGAGCTCGACCGCGGGCGTCGCCTCGAGTTCCAGTCGCTCGCCGTCCGGAAGCTCGAGGCGTTCCTCTCTCGTCACGGCGGCTCGATCGCGACCCTTCCGGCGCGCCTCGACTGCGCCGAGGTCGCCGCCTCCCGCGGCCGGTTCCTGGGTGAAGAACTCCAGCGCTCCGAGGAGGGAGATCCCCCGACGGCCGGGATCGAGGCCGAGGTGTCGGAGATCCTCCGGGAGGACCCGGGTGCAGAGCCGCCGGAGGACCCGCGCGCGGCGCTCGTCGCGGCCGCCGACGCCTCCTTCGCGATCGCCGTGCGGGAGGCGAGCCGCGTCGTCGCGGCGATCGAGGAAGTCCCGGAGGGGGAGCGGTCGGAGGAGCAGCGCGTCGCCTTCTTCCGCGCGTGGTACGTGAAGGGGAAGGCGTATCACGACCGGGGCGCGGCGGCGCCGCTCGGGTCGTCGCGCCGGGCCGACGACCTGCGGACGGCGGCCGGGGTGATGAACGACTACCTCCTCTCCTCGGGCGAGGGCTCGTGGTTCGGCCTCCTCGGGTGCCTCCTCCTCGCCCGGACGAACGGGGAGCTCGCCCGCGAGGCGGCCACGAGCGAGGGGGAGGAGCGGGAGCGCCGGGAGCGGCTCGAGACCGCCCTCTCGCTTTGCGGGTGGGTCGTGGAGAACGCCCTCCCCCCGGATCCCGAGGTCCTCCGCGAGGTCGCGGTCGAGGAGGGGGAGGAGGGGAAGGCGTTCCGCCGGGAGAGGACGGAGGAGGCCTTCGCGATCGCGCTCGCGCTCTCGAATCGCGAGGGGGACGCGGAGGGGGCGGGGCGCTGGAGGCGGCGCCTCCTCGAGTGGATGGAGCGGGAGCGCGATCGCTCTCCTAGCGTCCAGGGATACCTCGCCCTCCTCGAGGGGGCGCGATCCCTCCTCGAGGAGGGGGACGCGACCGAGGCCCTCCGGCTGGCCCTGCGCGTGCTCCGCGAGAATCCCCGGACGACCCTCGAGCTGCGGGCCCAGGCCTTCCTCGCCGAGGTCGCGGCGTCCGGCGGTGGATTCGATCCGGAGGTCCTCCTGGCGGCGGCGGAGGGGGAGCTTCGCCTTCGCAAGCCCGAGGACGCGCTCGCGCTCCTCCGCCGCGCGCTCGGCGAGATGGGCCGGGAGGCCGACCGGGCGGCCCACGGAGGACGGGCCTGCCTCCTCCTCGGCCGCGCCTTCGAGGCCCTCGGCCAGCCCCACGAGGCGGCGATGGCGTACCGCATGGGCGCCCGCGACTTCGCCGCCGAGCCTTCCACGGCGGAGCGGAACGCCGACGGCTTCCACCGGGCCATGCTGGCGATTCGCCGCGGCGGGGCGGGGAGGAACGACGAGGCGACCCGCTCCCTGCTCGCCGAGGCGGAGCAAGAGGTCACGAGGTTCTCGCGCGGCGGCTCCGCCGACACCCTCCTGTGGCGACAGGCGGTCCGACTCCGGGAGGAGGCCCTCGCGCTCCAGGAGGAGGGGAACGCCGAGGGAGCGCGGGCGAAGTCGGCGGAGGCCCTCGCCCGGCTCGAGCGGATCGGCCCCGACAGCGAGTGGTACGAGCGCGCCCTCGCCCGCAAGGGGGTGATCGCCTGCGGGAGCGCCGACCTCGCGGCCGCGAGGCGCCACTTCGACGAGTTCCGGAGACAGGTCGAGGATCCGCGGAACGACCGGACAGACCCGGCGGGGATCGCCCGGCGGAAGGAGGCGCAGGCGGAGGCGGACTTCTTCTCCGCGACCCTCGCCCTGCGGGAGGCGGAGGCGAAGGGCGATCCGGCGGCGCGGACGAGGGGATTCGAGCGGGCGGTCCCCCTCCTCGAGCGCGCTCTCGAACTCCACCCCGAGCGCTCCGAGTACCACCCCCGGATCCACTACGGGCTCGTCGTCGCCCACCTCGGGGCGGGGAACCTCGAGGCGGCGAAAGAGGTCCTCGCCTCGATGCGGGAACGATTCGCGGAGGACCGGTTCACGGGGCTCGCCGCGGCGAGGGTCTTCTCCGCCCTGGAAGAGAGGGTGGTCCTCGCGCGGGAGGCGGAGCGACGGCCCGGCTCCTCCGAAGAGGCCCTCACGGCCGCGCTCCGGGAGGCGGCGGAGGTCCTCTCCCTCTACAACTCGACCGCGAAGCCCTCGTTCCGCAACTGGCGCAAGGAGGCGGACCTCTGGTTCGAGCTCGCGAGCCGCGGGGCCGGGGAGTTCGACCGGCCGCGCGCCCTCTACGAGGCGATCCTCCGGACGTTCGCCGACGACCCGGAGGCGAAGGGCCGCGGCGCTGCGCTCCGAGAGGCGCACGCGCGCTGTCTCTTCGCGCAGGGGAGGCTCGCGAAGGCGGAGGAGGAGTTGCGGGAGATCCTCGCGGAGCGCCGGACGAGGGAGACCCAGCTCCTCCTCGCCCGCTGCCTCGGGGGCCACCTGCGGGGGACGCGCCCCCCCTTCGTGGAGGTCGCCGGCACGGCGGAGGAGGAGGGCGAGCCGGGTCCTCCGGGCGTCCCGCCGAGCGCCCCGAAGTTCGAGGAGGCGAACCGCCTCTGGCTCGAGCTCCTCGCCTCCCACCGCGAAGCGTGGCGGGACGCCGAGTTCTTCGATCTCCTCTTCGGCCACCTCTACATGCTCCACCGGTGGAGCCGGATCGACCCCGCGCAGGGGCGCCGGCTCCGCTCGAGCCTGGAGGCCTTCGCGTCCCAGGCCCCCGACCTCGGCGAGTCGATCGCGGGCCCCGAGGCGGCGGCGCGGTTCCGCTGGTTGATGGATCGGACGAGGTGAGCCCCTCCTCCCTACAATCCCCCCCTCTCCCCGCGCCCGGGGCGCCGAGCCCGGAACGCCGGGGAACGAGAGGATGATCCCCCTCGTCGCTCTCCTCCTCGCGACCTGTTCACCGGACGGTTCGGGCCCCGGGGGCCGCCGGGATGTGATCGTGACGGTGACCGGCACGCGCCTCGGCGTGGAGGAAGTCCTCGTCGACGCCCTCGCGGGGGTCCGCTACCGCACGGGGGGGAGCGAGCGGGTCCTCCCCGCCTCGCAGGTCCTGCGGATCGAGTACCGGGACGAGCCGGCGGCCCTCCGCCGCGCGCGAGAGAGGCGCGCGGCGGGCGAGTTCGCCGCCGCCTCCCGCGCGCTCGCCGCGGCGCTCGAGGCGAGGGGAGTGCGCCCCTGGCTGCGGGAGGAGGTCGCGTTCGAGTCCGCCGGGCTCCTCGAGGCGTGGGGAGCGACCGTGGAGGGAAAGACGGCGGAGGCGGCGGAGGCCTACCGGGCGTTCGCCGAGGCCCACGCCTCGAGCCGGCGCTGCCCGGCGGCCCTCCTCGGCCGGTCCCGGTGCCTGCGGAGCCTCCAGCGCCACGACGAGGCGCTCGCCCTCCTCGAGGACGCGGGCGGGGCCGTCTCCCTCCTCGGGGAGGAGGCGCAGCTCGAGGCCGACTTCGAGAAGGCGCAGACCCTCCTCGCCGCGGGGCGTGCCGGAGAGGCGCGGAGAGCCCTCGGGTCGCTCGAGGCGCGGATCCCCGCGCCCTCCCCCCTCCTCGCGCGCGTGCGCGCCGCGCAGGGGGACTGTCTCCTCGCGGAGGGGCGCGCCGCCGAGGCGCTCTCCCATTTCCGCGGCCTCCTCGCCGAGGCGGGGAGCGCGTTCGCGCCGCGCGCGACCGCCCGCGCCGGAGAGGGGGAGGCGCTCCTCGCCGCCGGGAGGGTGCGGGAGGCGATCTACGCCCTCGCCGAGGCCCGGGCGACGGGGCCCGCCGGCCTCCCCTCGGTCCCGCGCGCGACCTACCTCCTCGCCGAGTGCCACCGCCGTCTCTCCGGGGAGGAGCCCGACGCCGAGCGCCTGGCGCGGGCCTACCTCGCCGAGGTCGCGAACCGGCACCCCTCCTCCCCCTGGGCCGGGAAGGCCCGCCGCGCCCTCGGCGAGTGAGCCCCGTCCCCACTCGCGCGGGAAGGAGCGAAGTGATCAGGCGTCTCGCCCGCTCCCCTCTCCTCCCGGCCGCCCTCCTCCTCGCCCTCGCCGCGGGCGGCGCCCTCGCGCAGGAGGAGGCCGAGGCGGCGAGGGATCCGCTCGCGTGGACCCACTCGGTGTGGGGGTGGATCCGGGCCTCCGGCGTGATCGGGATGCTCATCGTCGCCCAGTCGGTCCTCGTCGGGGCGATCGCCCTCGAGCAGGCGATGACGATCCGCCGGGAGAAGCTCGCCCCCCCGGACCTCCTCGAGGAGCTCCACGCCCTCCTCGACGAGAAGGCGGTGCGGGAGGCGCTCGAGCTGTGCGCGGACCACCCCTCCTTCCTCGCGAACGTCGTCGCGGCCGGCCTGGCGAAGGCGGGCCACCCCCACGAGGCGATCGAGAAGGCGAGCGCCGACGCCCTCGAGGCGGAGTCGATCCGCCTCCACCAGCGGGTCGGCTGGCTCTCCGTCCACGCGAACATCGCGCCGATGCTCGGCCTCCTCGGGACGGTCCAGGGGATGATCGGGGCGTTCAACGTGATCGCGGCGAAGCGGGGCCAGGCGAACCCCGCCGACTTCGCCGGGGACATCGCCGTCGCGCTCCTGACGACGCTCTTCGGCCTCCTCGTCGCGATCCCCGTGACGGCGGTCTTCGCCCAGATGCGCAACCGGGTGACCCGCCTCTCGATCGAGGTCGGGGACCTCGCCGTCGACCTCCTCGAGCGCGTCGGGGTGGCGAAGTCGTAGGGAGCCTCCGAGTGCCCGTCCCCCGCCGCTCGATCGACCTCGACCTCGGGCTCAACATGACCCCGATGATCGACTGCTGCTTCCAGCTGATCATCTTCTTCATCGTCACGATCGACATGGGGCAGAAGGAGCTCGAGAGCCTCGAGCTCCCCCCCGCGCGCGCGGCGGTGCCCGACGAGCCGGCGACGAAGCGCCCCATCCTCAACGTGGACCACGAGGGGCGCGTCTTCATCCGCCGCCGCCTCGTCTACGACCCGACGAGCGCGGACCCGCGGCTGCGCGAGGCCCGGGAGGTGCAGGAGCAGCTCGCCCGGTGGGCCCGGGCGATGCCGCGCCGGTACGACGAGGTCGCCCGGCGGGAGATCCCCGACGAGCCCCTCCTCGTCCGGGCGGACCGAAACGTCCCCTTCGTCCACGTCCAGCGGGTCCTCGAGTGGTGCGCGCGCGAGGGGGTGCGCATCTGGAAGGTCGAGCTGGCGGCCGCCGAGCGGAAGGAGGA
>CBRGOK010000218.1:0-6394 GCA_967798035.1 uncultured bacterium | reverse complement strand
CCGGGGAAGAGGCGCGCGCGGATCGACGAGCCCGGCGTCCGGCTCGACCTCGGCGGGATCGCGAAGGGGTACGCCGCCGACCGCGCGCTCGCGGCCCTCGCGCGAAAGGGAGCGAGCTCCGCCCTCGTCGCCGTCGCCGGCGACATCTCCCTCGGGGATCCTCCTCCCGGAGCCGAGGCCTGGCGCGTCTCGATCGGAGGGGAGGGGAGCGGGATCCTCCTCCTCCGGAATCGGGGAGTCTCGACCTCGGGCGACGCGGAGCGGTTCCTCGAGATCGGCGGCGTCCGCTACTCCCACGTCCTCGACCCGAGGACGGGCGTCGGCCTGCCCGGCGGGGCGCAGGCGACCGTCGTCGCTCCGAACGCGACCCTCGCCGACGCGCTCGCGACCGCGCTCTGCGTCCTCGGTCCGGAGGCCGGTCGCACGACGGCCGCCTCCATCCCCGGGGTCGAGGCCCGGGTCCGGGCGGGGGAGTGGGAGGCGGAGACGGCCGGCTTCGCCGCGCTTCTCGCCGAGGACGCGGAGAGTCTTCCCACTCCCGCGTCCGGGCGCTAAGTTCTCCCGCCTTTTTTCACGATCGCCTTCGATGCACCCCCACCGCGCGTGGGCCGAGATCGACCTCGACGCCTTCGCGGGCAACCTCCGCGAGATCCGCCGGCGGGTCGGCCGCCGCCGGATCGTCCTCGTCGTCAAGGCCGACGCCTACGGCCACGGCGCCGTCCCCCTCGTCCATCACGCGCTGCGCTGTGGGGTCGAGGCCTTCGGCGTCGGCGACTCGAGCGAGGCGCTCGAGCTGCGGGAGGCGGGCGTGCGGGCCCCGATCCTCGTCCTCGGCACCATCGTCGAGGGGGAGGAGAGGTCGATCGTCGAGCACGGGATCGAGGTCGGGATCCACGCCGCCGACCGGGTCCGATCCCTCCGCACGACGGCCGCGGCCGCGCGCCGCGAGGTCGGCGTGCACCTGAACCTCGACACCGGGATGGGACGTCTCGGCGTCTTTCCCGAGCGGGCCCGGACCGTGCTCGAGGAGATCCGGAGGTCGAAGGCGCTGCGCCTCGCCGGGATCATGACCCACCTCTCCTCGCGGCAGGGGTGGCGCGATCGCTTCACGGCGGAGCAGGTGGAGCGGTTCGAGAAGTTCCTCGACCTCGCGACGCTCCTCGGCGTGCGGGGCGCGAGCGTGCACCTCGCCAACAGCGCCGCGATCTTCACGGGCCTTCCCGACCTGCACGACGCCGTGCGCCCCGGGATCGCGGCGTACGGCGTGCTCCCGAGGCGGCTCTCGGAAGGAACGAAGCTCCGGCCGGTGCTCTCGCTTCGCACGCAGATCGTCTTCCTGAAGGACGTGCCGGCGGGGACGTCGGTCGGCTACGACCGGACCTTCGTCACGGTCCGGCCGACGCGGATCGCCACGATCCCCCTCGGGTACCACGACGGCTTGCCGTGGAACCTCGGGAACCGGGGGGAGGCCCTCGTCCGCGGCGCCCGGGTCCCGATCGTCGGCGCGGTGTCGATGGATTACGCGACCCTCGGCGTCGGGGGGATCCCGGGCGTCCGAATCGGGGACGTCGTCACCCTTATCGGGAGGGACGGGGCGGAGGAGATCACGGCCGAGGAGGTCGCCGGCCGGGCGGGGACGATCGCGTACGAGATCGTCTGCGGGATCGGGCGGCGGGTGCGACGGGTCCTCGTCGGCGGGGCGAAGCCCGCGATCGCGCCGGGGAGGCGGTTGCCCCCGCTCCTCGTCCGCCGCTAGGGCTCGCGGGGAGGAGCGGGTACCTACGGTCGCTTCCGGGCCCCCGGAGCGAACGCCTGCAGCGGACGCGGCTCGGCGCCGAGGGCTCCCGCCCGCACCTCGAGGTGGACGTCCCCCGTCTTGTTGAACCACTCGACCGCGATCGGGTGGAGCCCCGCGCCGAGGGCGATCCCGCCCCGCTTCTCGGCCGCCGCGTGGAGGCCGTCGTTGTCGACGACGGTTTCGCCGCGGACGAGGAGGCGCGCGCCGTCGTCGGAGGCGAGGGAGAAGAGGTAGACGTCGTCGCGGGGGATCTCGATCCACCCCTCGTAGCGCAGGCCGACGCGCTCGTCCCGGAACCCGTCGGGCAGGGTCACCGTCCGGCGCCGGAAGGAGCCCTTCGCCGGGAGGGCCCCGAAGTCGGGAAGCCGGTCCCAATCCCCCTCGAAGCGCTGGACCTGGAAGTCGCGCTGCGGATCCGCGATCGCCTCCCCCGGGAGGGGCTCGACCCGGCGGAAGGTGTTCGAGACGACCCCGCTCGCGGGCATCGGGCCGTGGAAGGTGCGCGCCTTCACGCTCGCCGTCTCGCGGAGGGTGATCGATTCCCGGTAGAGGGGCGAGGTCCCATCGGGATCGGTGCCGTCGGTCGTGTAGCGGATCTCCAGGCCGGGGGAGGGGGGGAGGATCGAGACCTCCAGGGGCCGGACGAAGGTCGTCGACTCGGCGCGGATGTCGGGCGCCCGGTAGACGACCGGCTTCCCCTCGACCTCGAGGACGACGACGGAGCAGACGGGATCGGGGGCCTGCGCGGGAAGGGCGATCCGCAGGTCGGAGCCCCTGCGCTCGAGAGCGAGGGGCTTGTCGGGCTCCGCGAGGAGGAAGGCGCGGCGCGGCTCGCTCCCCACGCCCGGGACGAGGAGGCTCGTCCCGGGCCAGTCGAAGACGTGGAGGTAGAGGCGGCTCGTCTCTTCGCCCGGCTTCATCGTCGAGCGCCCCCACGGGAGCGCGTCGAACGGGCTCGCCTGCGTCCCGTGAATCGACTCCCCGTTCGTCGCCATCCAGGATCCGATCGCCGCGAGCCGCTCGAGGCAGGGCTCCGGAAAGGTCCCGTCCGCCTTTGGGCCGACGTTCAGGAGGAAGTTCCCTCCCTTCGAGGCGACGTCGACGAGGTTGCGGATCAGCTCGGCGGCCGGCTTCCAGTTCGCATCGCGCGAGTTCCACCCCCAGTGGTCGTTCATCGTCATGCAGGTCTCCCAGTCGATGCCGGGGAGGCCGGTGGGGGGGATCTCCTGCTCGGGGGTCGCGAAGTCGCCGACCGCGTCCGGCGACCCGGAGAAGCCCGCCATCCCGCCGCGGTGCACGTCGACCCGGTTGTTGACGATCATCGAGGGGTCGAGGGAGCGGCAGAGGCGGAAGAGGCGCAGCCCCCGCTCGTGCGTCCAGGTCGGCTCCCACTCCCCGTCGAACCACATCACGGAGGGGTGGTAGCGCCGGACGATCTCGCGGACCTGCGCGTGGAGGTATCGCTCGAACTGGTCGAAGTCCGCCCCGTCCGCCGAGCGCTGCTCCCAGGACCGGCGCGGGAGGTAGTCGGGGTGGTGCCAGTCCATGATCGAGTGGTAGGTCCCGAACCGCAGGCCGTGGCGGCGGCAGGCCTCGGAGAGCTCCTGCAGGATGTCGCGCCCGAAGGGGGTCGAGGCGACGTCCCACTCGGTCTCCTCCGAGTCGAAGAGGCAGAACCCGTCGTGGTGCTTGCTCGTGATCACGACGTAGCGCATCCCCGCCGCCCGGGCCGACCTCGCCCAGGCGTCGGCGTCGAAGCCCGTCGGGTCGAACATCGGGAGGAGGCGCTCGTAGACGTCGAGCGGGATGCGGGCGGTGTCGCGGATCCACTCCCCGTGCCCGGTCGCCTCCTTCCACTCCCCGCCCGGGATCGCGTAGAGCCCCCAGTGGAGGAACAGGCCGAACCGGGCCTCGCGCCACCACTCCATCCGGCGGTCGCTCTCGGACCCGGAGCCCGGCCTGGACGGGCCCCGGGAGGGGCTCGCGCAGCCGGCGAGGAGGAGGAGGAGGAGGGTCGCGGCCCTGGACATGGTCGATCGGAGGAGAAGGACCCCTACCGTCGCCCTTCCCGCTCGTCCACCTTCTCCCCGGCCGACGCCTGCAGCTCGACCTCGCTGAAGCCCAGCTCGTTCCCCCCGACGCGGCCGTCGATCGCGCCGAGGACCCTGATCTCGAGACGCTGCACGGCAACGAGCTTGCCGAAGGGGCAGACGGTCTTCAGGAGGACGTCCGGGTTCATCTCGACCGCGAACCGGCGGTCGCCGTTGAGGACGACCTCGGCGCGGGCGATCCGCGCCTCCTTCGCGCTCGCGAGCCGGGGCCTCCCGTGGGCGAGGAGGAGGCGGTCCGCGCGGATCGACGGTGAAAAGGCGAGCCGGAGCCACGGGGAGCCGTCCTTCGCGGTGCAGAACCAGGCGGTGCCGAGCTTCCCGTCGGCGGCCATCTCGGGCTTCTGCGGAGCGGAGGCGAAGCTCGACGCCTCGGCGCGGGGCTCGACCCCGCGGAGGAGGTTCCGCTTGAAGTCGCCCGCGTAGGCGAGGCGCTCGGGCTCGAGCACCTCCTCGACGGGGATCGGAAGGGGAGGGGACTCGAGGACGCGCTCGCTCTCCCCGGCCGGAGCCCGGAGGAACACCTTCGCCCACACCTCCCAGGTCCCGCGGCGCGGGAAGCGATGCTGGAGCTCGAAGCGGCGGATCCCCTCCGGGGAGACCTGGGCGCCCGGCAGCTCCCCGAGGAGGGTCGCCTCCGTCCCTTTGAGGCGTCCCCAGAACTCGACCTTCGCGACGTCGAGGCCACTTTCCTTCGCCCGGTGGGCCTCGAGGAGGTCCTCCCGGATCCGCTCGAGCCAAATCGCGGCCGGGGGGCCGCCGCGGGCGCGGATCGCCACCTCCGCCTTGGGGGCGTCGGTCCCCCAGGTCTGGACCTCGCTCCCCTTCCCCGTCGTCGAGGCGGCCGTCGCCTTCCCGAGGAAGAGGAGGGCGAGGGGGGTCTCGATCGCGGCCGCCTCGCCCCAGTAGCCCTCCCCTTTCTGGAGGCCCACGAGGTAGTCGGCGCCGTTCTCGTACCAGTCGAGCCCTCCGAGCCGCTCGAGCCCGAGGAGGGCGCCGACCCGCTCGACGCCGTAGATGAACCAGTAGTGGTGGTCCACTCCGTGGCGGCGGTCCGGGTTCGTCGACCAACGCATGTTCCTCTCGAGCCAGGCGAGCGCGGCCGCCCGGGCGGGCTCGACGCGGACGCGCAACGGCCCGGGCAGGTGGCCCTTCATCCCCTCCTCCGCGATCGCGAGGATCGAGAGCGCGCCCACGGTCGTCGATCCGGTCGGCTCCCCGTCGACCCGGTAGGAGAACCCCGCGGGGCGGACGCCTCCCGTGACGGAGGGGCCGGGGGGATTCCGATCGAGGCAGCGCAGCGTCCCGTCGGCGAGGTCGAGCCAGACCTCCTCGGGGATCGTCACGCCGGCCCGCGCGGCCGCGCGCACCGCGAGGGCGGCGAAGAGGGTGTTCGAGAGGTCGGGCGCCGGCCGATCGCCGTCCAGGTAGATCGGGTAGGAGAAGGCCCCCGTCGAGTCCTGCCAGGAGAGGAGGTCCTCGACGGTCCGGAGGAGGAGGCCCTCGCGGGTGGGATCGCGCAGCTTCTCGAGAGCGAGGATCACGCAGGAGGCGGCGTAGGTCTTCTCGATCGCCCGCTCCTCCGCCGCGCGGATCGCCATCTCGACGGCGGGGTGGTCCCGGCGGACCCCGAGGGAGAGGAGCGTGTACGCAGTAAAGGCGGGATGCCCCGCCCCCCACTCCTCGAAGGCCCCCCAGGTCCCGTCGAGGAGCTGGTACTGGAGGAGCCACCGGATCCCGCGCTCGACCGACGCGCGGATCTTCTCCTTCGGGATCCCCTTCCAGGGCGCCATCCGGAAAGTCCATGCCCCCTTCTCGTTCCCGACCTTGACGAGGAGGTGGTTCGCGCCCCGGCGCAGCCGGAGGCGCTGCTCGTGGTCCTGGAGGAGGAGGATCCTGGGGAAGTCGCGCTCGACGAGGAGCTCCCCGTTCAGCCAGACCCGCAGCGAGTCGTCGCTGCCGAGCGCCGCGGTGACCTCCATCTCCTGAGCCGCGTCGATCCGGCGGTAGAGGTAGGCCGCGGCGAAGTCGCCCCAGTGCTCGACGCCGCTCGGGGCGGGGAGAACCTTCCCAAAGTCGATCGTGCCGACGTCGAACTCGCGCCCTCCCTCCTTCCCCTGCTTCAGGGGAACCCACCCGACCGTCCTGCCTCCCTTCCCCTTGAAGGTCGCCCGGAGGTCGGGGCCCTCGGCGCCCGCCTCCATCGACTTCATCCCCCGCTCCGGCGGGTGGGGCGAGGCGATCTGCGAGGTCCCCTCGGGCTCGTCGAACGGACCGACGGCGAACCAGGGCCCGAACTCCTGGGCGGGGAGCGAGGGGGCGAGGAAGAAGACCGCGCAGGCGATCGAATCGAAGACATGGCGGCGCGCGCTGCCGCCGGCCATCCTCCTCCCATGCCTCTCCTCGAGGTCTGCGTCGACTCGATCGCCCGCCTGCGGGAGGCCCAGTCGAAGGGAGCGGGTCGGATCGAGCTCTGCTCGCGGCTCGA
>CBRGOK010000217.1:0-6406 GCA_967798035.1 uncultured bacterium | reverse complement strand
GCAGTCCTGGGTCGGTGAGGAGCCGCAGCTCCCGCTCGCGCTCGGCGTTCGAGAAGGGGACGGAGCCCGTCTCGGCGTACCCGGGGTGGACCATCCACTCGGTCACTCCCGGGCCGGCCGACGCCAGGAGGCGGTGGACCCCCTCGAGACTCGCCCGACCGATCGTCGACTCGCCGACGAAGCGGTCGGCGGTCCCGCACCCCTCGACCGGCAGTTCGTCCCGGAGGCAGGCGGCCCGGTCCCCGAGCTCGTGAGGGCAGCACTCCGCTCCCTCCGCCTCCTCCGGCGCGTCCTCGATCGGGATTCGCACCCAGGCGATCCCGAAACGCCGCGCGACGGCGAGACAGGCCCTGCGCGCTCGGGGCCAGACCTGGACATGCTGGTGCCCGTCGAGGTGGGAGACCCGCAGTCCCGATTCGAGCGCCCGCTCGACCTGCGCCGCGAACTCCGCCTCGACCTCCGACTCCTCCGCGTGCCCCTCCTCGAGGAGGTTCGCGCGCGCGACCTCCTTCCCTGGGAAGCGCCCATCCCGTCCGACGAGCGTCGCGGCGCCACTGAGCGGCCTCCCCTCCGTGAGGTTGAGGTGGACCCCGACGTCCGCGCCGGGCAGCTCTCGCAGCCTCCGCAGCGCGTCGTCGAAGGCCGGGCCGTTCGCGAGGACGCTCGCCGAGGTGAGCACGCCCCGCGCGAACGCCTCGGCGATCCCGCGGTTGCGGGCGACGTCGATCCCGAGGTCGTCCGCGTGGACGACGAGGGCGCGCTCCGGGTCGAGGAGCTCGCAGCGGCGGACGAGGAGGCGGAACCGCAGGCGCCCCGCCCCGTCGGCGTCGAACGAGGCCTTTCCCTCCGCGCGACGGCGCTCCAGGTAGGGGAAGAGGCCGGGCTGGAGCGACGCGTACTCCTCCCCCGCGAACGGGCGCTCGGTCGCCGCGGCGAGCCGGAGGCGGAAGCGCTCGCGCAGGCGCGCCTCGAGCGGCCGGAGGTCCGCGAGGGTGCTCGTCTGGAGGAGGAGGACTCCGCGGGGCTTCAGGTGACGGGGTGCCTCCGCCGCGACGTGGAGGAGGTGGCGCGATCCCTCCGGACCGCCCCACCGGTCCGGCGCGATCGGCGAGGGCGCCGGGGTCTGGGGCGGGTTCGACGCGAGGAGGTCGAAGCCCTCCCCTCGCACGGGCTCGAACCAGTCGCCCACGCGCGTCTCGATCCGGAGCCCGGCTCGCGCCGCGTTTCGCGCCGCGCAGGCGACGGCCGCGGGGTCGACGTCGGTCGCGAGCACGCGCCGCGCCCCGGCGGCGGCGGCGGCGAGGCCGAGGAAGCCCGCGCCGCAGCCGAGGTCGAGCACGCTGCGCCTCCCTCCTCGGCGGACCTCGGCGAAGACCGCCCCGGCGAGGGCGATCGTCGAGGGAGCCAGGGGATGCACGCCGGGGGCCGACTCGCACTCGAGGATCCTCCCGTCGGGGAGGGGCATCCGGTCGATCCGGGAGCCGGGCACGACCCCAGTCTACGGCTCCCGGTGCGAGGGCCCCGAGCCACCCTCCGGGATGGTCCTGCGGGATTCGGCAAACGGAAGGTCCCGGCCCTGTCGCCTCTCCCGGGGCGCGTGGAGGCCGCCGGGACCAAGGGTTGGGATCCTCCCCCCACGTCCGGCGACACCGGCGCCGCCTCTGGCCCGGAGATTGAACGGGTCCGTCTCCGCTTGACCCCTGTCCGAGCCGGGAGAGGATCCCGGCGTCTCCGCAGAAAGGACCGCAGGCATGGACGAGGCGTTCGCGAGGCGGCCCGAGACGAGTCGCCCCGGAAGTCCGGGCGACGCGGCCCTCGCCGACCTGAGGCGCCTCGATCCGGATGGAACGGTCCCGGGTCCCTGGCTCTCGGACGAGGAGATCGGGGAGAGGCTTCTCCCCCTCCTCGAGAAGGATCCCGAGGGGGTCCTCCGCCACCTCGTCCGGCTGCTCCGCCCCGCGGTCGAGGCGGCCGTGCGGGACGTCCTCGACCGGGAGGCGTTCGTCCTCGATGTGGCGGAGGTCTCCCTGCGCGTCTTCGTGCGGCTCCGGGCCGGCCAGCGGGGGCGAGGCGGGAGCCTGCGCGCGAGGCTCCGGTCCATCGCGAGGGAGGCGGCGCGCGAGGGGCTCTACCCCGATCCTCTCGAGGCCCCCCTCCTGCCGCCGGAGGGGCCGGGCGATCCGCGGGTCGTCCGGGCCGCCCGGGCGGCGTTCAATCGCCTGGCGCGACCCGAGAGGATCGCGCTCCGCGCGGCCTCCGTCGACGGACGCTCGATCGGGGAGGTCGCCCGTCGGCTGGGGGTCGTCGAGCCCGAGGCCCGGGCGATCCTGCGGCGGGCCCGCCGGCGGTTCGTGGAGGAGCGTCGTCGGCTTCTCGCGGACGCGGCGCGACGGACCGCGGCGGGCTTGGCGCGGGAGGGGAAGCGTTGAAGCCTCGCGGGACGAGAGGCTCGTCGGGATGCGACCACGCCCGTCCCGGCGGTGGCGGGGCTCGGCACGTCCGCGACTGCCGGGTGTGTCGGGAAGGGATGCTGGCGCTCCGGGCGCTGCGGGAGACCGTCCGGAACTCGATGCGGTCGAGCCTCTGGAAGCGGCCTCCGCCCGAGGTGCTTCGGCTCATCCTCGAGTCGGGCGCGCGGAAGGCGCGCCGCGGGGCGCGTGCCCAGAGGTCCCGGCTCCTGCCGGCCCGGCCCTCCCGGGCGCAGCGCGACGCCAAGCGCGGCTCGGGCCCGCGGCCCCCGGGCGTACCCCGCCAGCCCGCGCCTCGCCCGTCGGGAGTCCGCTGATGGAGAGCGCGGGCTCCGCCGTCGTCCCGTGCGCGGGTCCCGCGGACCTCGAGGGCCCCCCCCTTCGGAGTCTCGTCGTCCCGAGCCCGCCGGCGACGGCGATCGATTGGCTCGCCACGATCCGGCGGGTGCGGGTGGAGCCGCGCGCGCTGGCGCGCGCGCTCGCGGGCCGGGCCGCGGCGGGGATCTCGAGGTCCCTCGGACCGGGCCACCCCTTCTTCGCCCTCCCTCCTTCCCTCGATCGGCCGCGCGGATCGGTGGACCGCGCGCAGGGGAGGCTCGCCCGGGCGGCCGCGCTCGCGCCGGACGAGGATCTCGTCCTCGAATGGACGGCTCGGCTCGAGGCCGGCCGCGGCCGGGTTCGCGAGGCCCTCGGACTTTTCCGCCGTCTCGTCTCCCGCGCGCGGTCGGCCCGGGGCCGTGCGGCGGGGCTGGTGGGAGCCGGGGAGGTCGCCCTCGCACGCGGGAGGGTGAGGGAGGCGGTCGCCCTCCTCCGGCGCTCGCTCGCGATCCATCCGGAATCGCCCGTCGCGCGCGCGCGACTCGCGGTGGCGCTCGCCCTCCTTCCCGATCCCGAGGCCGCGTCCGGCGCGTTTCGGCGGCTCGATCGGGAGTCGGACGAGACCCCGGAGGTGCTCGCGGCGCTCGGGGCGAGCCCGGCCTTCCCGCGGCTCCTGGACGCGCGGCCGGAGTGGGCCGGACGATTCCGGGAGGCGGCGCCTCGCCTGCTCCGGGATCCCCTGCGGGAATCGGCCGCCGCCCGCTCCTGGATCGAGGGAGTCCTCGCCTCCGCGCAGGCCTGGATCGGGCGCGCCTCCCGCCGCGCGAAGTCCGATCGGCGCTTCGCGGCGGAGGCGCTCGCCCGGATCGCCCGGACCAGCGGGTACCCGCGGGGGCTCCTCCTGCGCTCCGGGGAGCGGGGCGCCGAGTGTCTGGCGTCGTTCCCGCGGAGGAGGCCTGCGGAGGAAAGGACGCCCACGCCGGGACCCGGCGCCGAGGGAGAGGATCCGCTCTCCGAGGCGAGGGTGGGGAGCCCTCCGCTGACTCTCATCCTCCGTTCCCCCCACGCCTGGAGGATCGGGGAGGGGGAGCGCCGCTTCCTCGAGGAGGCGCTGGAGCGGATGCGGGAGAGGCTCGCCGGGCCGGGCGGAAAGTCTCCGCGCGGATGGCTCGAGCGCCTTCCGCTCCGTCTCGGGGGACGGTCGGCCTGCCTCCTCGAGTGGATCCCCCGCAGCGGCCGCCTCCGGGTCCGCGACCGGGCGGGACGCGCGGTCGAGCCGGGCGCCACGTCGATCCCCGCGCTCCTTCGCCGCGGCTTCGACGCGAGTCCGGCCCGGTCCCCCGCGGATCCGGGCCTCGAAGGCGCGATCCGGGAGCTCGCGGGAAGCGTCGAGGGGTCGGCTCGCGCGAGCCTGGTCGTGCCGGTCCCCCACGCGGGGGCCCCCGCGGGGGTCCTGATCGTCGAGTCGTCGCGTCGGGACCTCGGCGACCGCGAGCGGACCCGCCTCGAGGAGTTCGCCGCCGGCATCGGCCCGCGGCTGAGGGCCGAGCAGTTCCGCGAATGGACGAGGGAGCGCTTCTCCGAGTCGGCGGAGCTGCCGGCGGCGGGGGCCGGTGCGCGTCTTGCCGCGGCCCTCGCCCGCGCCGCCCGGAGCGAGGGGCCGGTCCTGCTCGTCGGGGAGACCGGCACCGGGAAGGAGGTCTTCGCCCGGTACGTCCACTTCGAGGGGGGACGGGCATCCGGTCCCTTCGTCCCCTACGCCTGCGGGCGATCGGCCTGCGCCCTGGTCGAGGCCGAGCTCTTCGGGTACGCGCGCGGGGCCTTCACCGGCGCGGAGCGAGGGGCCGCCGGGGTCCTCGAGCGCTGCGCGGGCGGGACGCTGTTCCTCGACGAGGTCTCCGTTCTCTCAGCGGAGACCCAGGCGCGGCTCCTCCGGGTCCTCGAGCGGGGAGCGGTGCGCAGGCTCGGGGAGGAGGCCGAGCGCCCGACGGACTTCCGGGTCGTCGCCTCGACGCAGGTCGACCTCGCGCTCGCCGCCCGGGAGGGACGATTCCGGATGGATCTCCTCCATCGCCTGGCCCGGTTCCGGCTCGACGTCCCCCCGCTGCGGGAGCGGCGCGAGGAGATCCCCGCCCTCGCGCGGGCCTTCGCCGAGCGGTTCGCGGCGCGGGACGGGAGGCCGGCGCCGCTCGTGACACCCGACGCCCTCCCGGTCCTTTGGAGACAGGGGTGGCGCGGGAACGCCCGGGAGCTCGAGACGTTCCTCGTCCGCTGCTTCCTCCTCGCCGGCGGACCCCTCCTCGACGCCGGGGGAATCCGGCGGACGGCGGACCGGTTCGGCGGACGGCTCGAGACCCGGCTCCCCCTTCGGGGTCCGCGCGCGCGCGAGGAGATCGCCTCCGCCCTCCGGACGGCGCGCGCGGAGGGGGCGCCCCTCCTCGGGCGCGGCGCCGAGCTCCGCGGCTGTCACCCCGACACCCGCGCCCGGGCGCTCCGAGGCCTCGGTCTCGACCGCCGCGCCCTCGTCTGCGGGAAGGGGGGACCGGGCCCCTTCCTCCGTTGACGGGGGCGGGGGGCCGCCGGTAACAAGGCCCGGTCCGGAGGGACCGCATGCCCCAGCTCGACGGGAAGTTCGGGATCGTGTTCGGCGTCGCGAACAAGCGGAGCATCGCCTGGGCGATCGCCCGCGCGCTCGACTCGGCCGGGGCGAGGCTCGCCCTCGCCTACCAGGGGGAGCGCTTCGAGAAGGGGGTCCGGGAGCTCGCCTCGAGCCTCCGCAACGCCCTCGTCCTCCCGTGCGACGTCACCCGGGACGGCGACCTCGACTCCCTCTTCGAGCGGGTGCGGGCCTCCTTCGGCGCGCTCGACCTCGCCGTCCACGCCGTGGCCTACGCGAAGCCCGAGGACCTGGAAGGGCGCTACCTCGCGACCTCGCGGGAGGGTTTCGGGGTAGCCCACGACGTGTCGGTCTACTCCCTGACCGCCATCGCGCGCCGCGCCGCCCCCCTCATGGAGGGGAGGGAGGGCTCGATCCTCACGCTCACCTACCTCGGTGGGGAGCGGGTCGTCCCGAACTACAACGTCATGGGGGTGGCGAAGGCCGCCCTCGAGTCCTCCGTCCGCTATCTCGCCGCCGACCTCGGGCCGGCGGGAGTCCGCGTGAACGCGATCTCCGCGGGGCCCGTCCGGACCCTCTCGTCGGCCGGGGTCTCGGGCTTCGTCGGGATCCTGGATCGGGTCGCGCAGGCCGCCCCCCTCCGGCGCAACGTCGATCCGGAGGAGATCGCGGAGGCGGCGGTCTTCCTCCTCTCGCGCGCCGCGCGGGGGATCACCGGGGAGGTTCTCCACGTCGACTGCGGCTTCCACGTCCTCGGGGTCTGACCCCGAAAAAGGACTTGCCCCCCTTTCTGCCGGTAGCCATAACCTTGGCGCACGGTAAGAGAAGGGTCTCGGACGCGCCGGCCGTTTCCTCGGACCGCTCCCGCCCGCGCCTCTCCTCGCTCCGCTAAAGGGAACGACCGATGACGAAGAAGCTCTACGTGGGGAACCTCTCGTACACGACGAACGAGGACGCGCTCCGCGCCCTCTTCTCCCAGCACGGCCAGGTGAAGTCCTGCGCG
>CBRGOK010000216.1:0-6419 GCA_967798035.1 uncultured bacterium | reverse complement strand
CCCGCCCCCTCCTCCGCCGCAGGCGAAGCCGAAGGCGGGGAGGAGGAGCACGGAGACGAGGTGGCGAGCTCGATCCATGTCGGGGGCGTCCGTGGAAGGGCGGGGGCCTCGGGCGGGAGCCTTAGTCTAGCCTCTCCCGCCCGCCGGCGCCGGGCGCTCAGCGCTTGACGAACTTCCCCCCCGAATCCATGGCGAGCCCCTCGAGGAGCGCGCTCGAGGTCCCGATCGAGATGCCGTGGACCACGACCCGGCGGAAGCGGTTCCACCCGCGCACCTCGGTCCGCAAGAGGGAGGGGTCCTTCACGGGACCCGCGTTCGGCTCGCCGTCCGAGAGGAGGTAGATCGTGTCGACCTCGGGATCCTCGAAGGCCCGCGCCAGGGCGTCGTGCACGTTCGTCCCGCCGGAAGGGACGCGGCGGGAGGCGAATCCCAGCGCGAGGTCGAGGCTCCGCGCGTCGAGGGGCTGCATCTTCTCGTGCCAGGCGTCGGCGTTCCCGGCGAAGAGGACCAGATTGAAGCGGATCCCCTCCTCGCTCCGCCGCCCCTCGAGGGCCCGGCGGAGCTCCCGGAGGGCGACCTCGTAGCGCGACTCCGTCTTCCCTCCGGGCGCGGCCGTTCCCGTGCGCTCCGCCATGCTCCCCGAGGCGTCGAGGACGAACACGGCGCGCTCCGAGAGGAACTCGACCCCGTAGAAGGCCGCCGTCTTCGCCTCCGCGCGCGCCTTCGCGAGGGAGGCGGCCCTCGCCTCGACGTCGGCGAGGGGCGGGACCGCGAACCGCTCCCCTTCCCCCGCCCACCATCGCTCCCAGTCGCCCGGCTCGCGCCCGAAGGGCTCCCCCGTGATCCGCCGCAGGGCCTCCGCCAGGTCCTCGCGGAGGCGCCCCCTCTCCCTCTTCAATCTCCCGACGAGGATCGGGATCGCGGCCTTGAGGCGACCCGCGGCGAGCCCCTGGGTCGCCGCCACTCGGACGGACGGCTCCCGGTCGGCGAGCAGGCGCTCGAGCGCCGCCAGCCCCTCCGCGCCCCCGTGCCGGCCGAGGGCGAGGGCGGCGGCGACCCGCACCTCCCGGTCCCGATCCTCCGCGAACTGCGCCAAGCGCCGCCTCCAGTCCGCGTCCTGCGGGAGGAGTTCCGTGAGGGCCCCGATCACGGCAGCCCGGGCGGCGGCGTCGGCGTTCGCGGTCTCCTTCCGGAGGTCGGGGACCGCCTCGGCCTCGCCGCGGGCGCCCAGCGCCGTGGCCGCCGCGGCGACGACCGCGGGGTCGGCGGACTCGAGGGCCCGGCGCAGTGAGCGCCCCGCGTCGGGGTGGGGGAACTTCTCGAGGACCTCGAGCGCGAAGATCGCCGCCCCGCGGTCCTTCCCCCCCAAGGCGGCGGCCGCCGCGGGCACGACCTCGCGGGCATCGAACTCCCGCAGAGCCTTGCGCGCCACCGCGCGGATCCCGGCCTCGGTCCGCGAGCCGATCGCGAAGACGAGCTCGGCGTCCCCCCTCCCCTTCTCCTCGCGCAGGACGGCGATCGCCCCGATGCAGGGGGACCAGTCCCTCATCTTTGGGTCGGCCGCGAACCCCCGGGCGAGGGCGATGGCCGCGGGATCGCGCCGCTTCGCGCTCGCCTCGAGCGCCGCCCCGCGGACCGTCGCGGAGGGATCCGAGAGGGCCTTCCGCACCGTCTCGATCCCCCGCTCGTCGGCCCCGAGGGCCCGGACGCCCGCGGCGCGCGAGACCGGGAGGGCGCGATCCGATCCCGCCAGCTCGAGGAAGAGGGGGAAGTCCTCCTCCTTCCGGTGCGGGACGAGCTTCGCGATCGCCTCGAGCCGGACGGCGGGCGCGCCCGCCCCCGGGCCGATCGAGCGGAGCGCCCCGGCCCCCGCCTGCTCGTAGGTCGCACGCGCCGCGACCGCCTCCCGTCCCTCGGCCTCGTCCTTCGTCGCGAGGCCGACCTCCCCGAGCCGGGCGATCGCGCGCTCCGCGAGGGGGGTCTTCGCGAAGTGGCGGTACTCGTGCACGACCTGGCGGCGCTTCGCGGCCGTGGCGAGGAGCCCGTGGAACTCGCCGAGGGCGGCGAAGGCGGCCTCGTCCTGGAAGACCGCGATCTGGTGGAGGAGGTCGTCGGGGACGAGGTCCCCCTCCTTGCGCACGCGCTCGACCATCTCCGCGAAGGTCGGCATCCCCGGAGGGGACTGCGGAGCGAGACTGGCGAGGAGGAGGAGGGCGACGGTCATCCCCGACCCGAGTGTAATCCCCCCCCGTGGATCGCCGAACCCCGGGCCGCGGCTCCTCCGCCGCCTCCTCGTCCCAAGAGGGCTCCCCTTGAGGCTTCGCTTCGTGGACACGCTGCGCACCTCCCCGCCGAGCCGGGCCGCGTCGGAGGGAGACCCCCGATTGACGCTCGACCCCTCGACGATCGAGCCGGACGTCCGCCGGCTCGCCTCCCCCGCCCTCGAGGGACGGAAGCGCGGCACGCGGGGGAGCGCGCTCGCGCGGGAGCACCTCCTCGCGCGCCTCGGCGGGGCGGGTCTCGCGCCGCTCTTCGGCGGGTCCTACGAGCAGCCGACCTTCGCCGGCCGGGGGGAGGCGACGCGGCATGGGACGAACGTCGGGGCGCTCTGGCGTTCCCGGGACCCGGGCGCGGGATGGATCGCCCTCCTCGCGCACTACGACCACCTCGGCGTCGTCCGCGGGAGGATCCGTCCCGGCGCCGACGACAATGCGAGCAGCGTCGCGATCCTCCTCGCGATCGCCGACGCGATGGGCCGGGCGCGCCCCGCGCTCCCGAACCACGTCGCGTTCCTCTTCCCCGACGCCGAGGAGCCCCCCGCCATCCGGACGGACCGGATGGGGTCCTCCTGGTTCTGGCGCCATCCCCCCTTCCCGATCGAGCGGCTCCGCTGCGCGATCGTCCTCGACCTGATGGGAGGGATCGCCGACCCCTCGCTGGCGGCGGCGGGCCTCGGAAGCCTCCTCTTCGTCCTCGGCGCCGAGGCGAGCCCCGGGCTCGCGGCCCTCGCCCTCGACGCCGGGGCGGAGCCCGGCGTGGAGCCCCTTCGCCTCGGCCTCCCGCTGATCGAGACCTACCCCTACCTCGCCGGCCGGAGGTTCTCCGTCAGCGACTACCACGCGCTCCGGCCGTTCGGGCGCCCCTTCCTCTTCCTCTCGACGGGGCGCTCGAGCCGCTACCACACGGCGCAGGACACGGCCGACGCGATCGACTACGCCGGCCTCGCCGCCCGCGCCCGCTGGTGCGCCGGCCTCGCCCTCCTCGCGGCGCAAGGCCGGCGGGAGCTCGGGTGGGCCGACGGCGTCGCCGACCCCCTCGCCGACGCGCGCGCGACGGGACGGCTCCTTCGCGCGCTCGGGGACGGGAACCGGTTCCCGGCGATGCTCCGCCGCGCCCTCCTCGCCGACCGCCGGCGAGTCGAGGCGATCCTGGCCCGCCTCGAGGCGGGGGGGACGGTGGAGCCCTGGGAGTACCGAGCCCTCCAGCTCGCCTGCGTCCGGGCGCAGGCGGCGATGTGGCACCCGAGCGGGTGGTGGTTCGCGCTCTGGTGAGGCTGCCCCGCTCAGCGCTTCCAGCTGAGCGAGGTGTTGGACTTCCGCAGGAGCTCGACGGAGGTCGAGAGATCCAGGGTGCCCGATGTCGTGGGGACGGAGAGCGCGATCGTCACCTCGTGCGCGAAGGGGCTCCCGACGAGGGCCGGGGGGATCCCCGTCCCCGCGACCTCGGTCGTCGCGAAGGAGAAGGAGCGCTGCGCGTTCGAGATCGAGAAGCTCTTCAGCCCCGCGACGGACCCGGGGGCGACGGTGTAGGCGCTCGTCGCCCCGAAACCGGTGGCGATGAACGAGGCGAGCGGGATCGTGATCGGCGCGGCGTCGCCGATGGTGAGCGTCACGTCCCCCGACGGGACGACCTCCGTCCCGCCGACGTCGACGAGGGGTCCCGAGGCCGAGACGAGATGGCCCCCGCCGGGCTGCTCGAGGGCGCGCGTCTTGAGCGACTGGAAGACGCCCGAGAGGGAGCGGTGCTGCTTGAAGGAGAAGGTCCCCTTCGTCGCCTTGTCCTGGACCGTCGAGTAGACGAACTCGAGGTCGCCCCGGATCGTCGCGACCGTGAGCCCCGATCCGACGAGGGAGACCTCCGCGTCGAGCGTCAGCGTCCCCGACCCCGTCGTGTTCGTGAGGCCGAGGATCGTCGAGAGGTCGAGCCCCTTCGAGGAGGCGGAGAAGGCCCCCTTCTTCGAGGACACCTTCGCCTTGACCGTCGGCGTCGAGCCTGCAGGGGACGCTGCCGCCCCGCTGGAGGAGAGCGGCTCGGTCGGGAGGACCGCGTTGCCGTTCAGGCCGACCGAGATCGAGGCGCCCTCGAGGTCGGCGATGATGCCCGCGGGATTCGCCACTCCGCGCAGCGACAGGCGGTCGGCGTCCACGCCGAGGTTGTGCTTGGCCCAGTCGATCGTGAAGGTCCCCTTCGTCGCGTAGATCCTCCCCTCCACGCCCTGCTCGACGTTCTGGAGGGTCGAGTTGACGGCGAGCTCCCAGGAGACGAGGGTCCCCGAGTCCGCTCCCTGGTCGTCGAAGACCGAGAGCGTCCAGGTCCCGTTGGGGTCCTCTCCCAGGAAGGCGGCGAAGGGCTCCTCCGGGACGAGGGGGGTGGCGACGACGTTGTTCGCGTAGGGGAAGTCGGTCACGGGGATCGCCCCGTCGTCGCGCCACACCGTCCCCTCGAACACGTCGTCGTTGTTCCCTCCGTTGTCCGTCGTGACCGTCACGACCGTCCCGGACGGGGACGCGAGGGTGATGTCGAGGTCGGCGCACTTGGTGTGCGTGATGAAGGTCGTCAGCTGCAGGTCGTAGAGGAACCGCGCGGCCCCGACCACGTCGAGGGTCAACGTCACGCCTCCCGCGTCGGGCACCGGGACGGGGACGACCGTGTCGATCGTCGTCGCGACCGTGGCGGGCTCGACCTCGAGCGTCCCGATGGAGAGGGACCAGGCGTTGAGGGTCCCGACGTCCCCGCCGGCGTCGTCCGTGATCTTCAGCGTCCAGGTCCCGTTGGGGTTCTCCCCGAGGAACGCGGCGAAGGACTCTTCCGGGGAGAGGGGGGTCTCGACGACCCCGTTCGCGAAGACGGTGTCCGTGACCGGGGTCGCGCCGTCGTTGTCCCAGTCCGTGCCGTTGAAGACGTTGTTGTTGTCCGCGCCGTTGTCCGTCGTGACGGTCACGACCGTCCCGGCGGGCGAGGTGAGCGTGATGTCGAGGTCTCCCGCGAAGGTGTGGGTGATGAACGTCCGGAGATTCAGGTCGAGGAGGGAGGGGAGCGCCCCGGAGACGGTGATCGTCGAGTTCACCGTGGAGAGGTCGGGGATCGCCACGGGCGTCGAGTTCGTGTAGGTCGCCCCTCCGCCGGTAGGCGCTTGCGGCGCCGCCGGGACGCCGGCCGCGAGGAGGCCGAGGGCGAGGCAGGCGGCGAGTTGGAATCGAGACGGGCTCAGGCGCATGGGGGGCTCCGATTCGAGGGGCCTTCGAGAGAACAACGCCGCTCCCGGCTCCAGGGACGGACCGGGAGGAGCCCCCTTATCGGACGGGCGGGGACCCGCCTTCACCGCGGACGGGCGAGGTCCCGGCGCCCGAAGGCCGCGGAGCCTCCGCGCGGCTCAAGCGGCGCGATCCGAAGTCCCGATGAGCCGTCCCGCGGTCCTCTTCCTCGCCGGGCGTGACCCTCCGAACCCGCTTCCTCCGGGCTCTCCTTCTGGTGGCGCTGCCTCCGGCGCTCCTCGCGGTCCCGGTCTTCGGGCTCGTCCTGCGGAGCTCCCTCGAGCGCTCGGCCGCGATCGAGATGCGCGAGGAGGTCGGACGCAGCGGACGGCGGCTCGAGTCGGGGATCGACCGTGCCATCGACCGCCTCCTCCTCCTCTCGCGGGAGAAGCAGGTCGTCGACGAGGCGACGGGGGCGGCGAACGAGATCGCCGGCAGCTCGCCCGCCACGGTGCGCGCGATGCTCAAGGACGGGAACCGGGACTGGGCGGAGCCGGGCTCAGCCCTCGAGCGCGAGATCCTCGGACTCCCCCTGTCGGTCCGCTTCCTCCGGGAGGTCGGCGCCGGGAAGAAGGAGATCACCCAGCTCTTCCTCACCGACCGCACCGGACGCCTCATCGCGGCGAGCGCAAGGGACGAGGACTACGACCAGTCGGACGAGGACTGGTGGAAGACGGCGTGGGACGGCGGCCGGGGGGCGGTGTACGTGGGGGGGATCGAGTTCGAGACGACCGGGGGGACCCTGGCGATCGCCGCGCCGGTCCGGAGCGAAGCGGGGGCGGTCTGCGGAGTGCTCCGGGGCCTCGTCGGCGTCCGCCAGTTCCTCGAGGAGGGGGCAGAGGTCGCCGAAGGATCGGGGGCGGGGCTCACCCTCTACGCGCGGAC
>CBRGOK010000215.1:0-6422 GCA_967798035.1 uncultured bacterium | reverse complement strand
CGATCTTCGACACGAAGGACGACCTGATGATCCTCGCGGGCTGGGCGAAGCGGCTCGGCGAGGTGGTCGGGGACGAGCGCTTCGCGGCCTGCTGGAAGTTCGCTCTGGAAGGGAAGCGCGAGGTCTACATCCAGCGGCTCCTCGACACCTGCACGACGACGGCGGGCTACCGGCTCGAGGACATCCTCTCGGGGAAGTACGGCGTGCCGGGGGGGGCGCTGATGCTCTTCCGGACCTATCCGCGGATCCCCTTCTGGGAGCAGGTCCACGAGGACCAGCCCTTCTTCACCTCGCACGGGCGGCTCTGCGCCTACGCGGACGTCCCCGAGGCGATCGAGTACGGGGAGAACTTCGTCGTGCACCGCGAGGGGACGGAGGCGACCCCGTTCCTCCCCAACGTGATCGTGAGCCGAAATCCCCTGGTCCGGCCGAAGGACTACGGCGTGCCCCTCACGGCGGAGTCGGCCGACGAGCGGACCGTCCGCAACGTCAAGATGGCCTGGGCGGAGGTCCGGGGGACGGAGAACTTCCTCTGGAAGAAGGGCTACCGCTTCTGGTGCCTGACGCCGAAGACGCGCCACAAGGTGCACTCCCAGTGGAGCGACGTCGACTGGCACCAGATCTACGACTCGAACTTCGGCGATCCCTACCGCCTCGACCGACGCACGCCCGGCAACGGGGAATCGCAGCTGCACATGAATCCGCAGGCGGCGCGCGACCTTGGGATCGAGGACGGCGACTACGCCTACCTCGACGCCAACCCCGCCGACCGCCCCTACGTCGGCGCGACGCCCGACGACCCCTTCTACCGGGTCGCCCGCTGCATGGTGCGGGTCATCTACAACCCGGCCTATCCCTACAACATCGTGATGATGAAGCACGCCCCCTACATCGCGACGGAGCGGACCGTGAAGGCGCACGAGAGCCGCGCGGACGGGCTCGCCCGCTCCGAGGACACGGGGTATCCGGCCAACCTCCGCTACGGCTCGCAGCAGAGCGTCACCCGGAACTGGCACATGCCGATGCACCAGACGGACACGCTCTTCCACAAGGCGAAGGCGGGGGTCGCCTTCCTCTTCGGAGGGGAGGCCGACAACCACGCGGTGAACACGGTGCCCAAGGAAACCCTCGTCCGGGTCTCGAAGGCCGAGGACGGCGGTCTCGGAGGCCGGGGGGTCTGGGCGACCGCGAGGACGGGGCGCACGCCGGGCCACGAGAACGAGGCGTTCCGACGCTACCTCGAAGGCGGCTTCACCCGCCGGGAGTCGTGAGATGCCCAAGGACGAGTTCGACCCGGAGGATCCGCACGCGCTCGTCGGGGTCGCGGTTCCCGTCGCCGACGCCGCCCTTGCCGAGGAGGCGATCGCCCGGGGCCTCGTCGAGGAGTTCGTGCGGCTCGGGTTCGACGAGGCCCGCGTGATGGCGATCTTCCGGACCCCGTTCTACGCCGGGGCGCACGCGGTCCTCCTCCGTCGCGGGGAGGAGGGGGTGCGCGCGCTCGTGCGCGTGGCGATGGCCCGGTACCGGCCTCTCGGCCGATGAGGAGGCGATGACCCAGGTCTTCAACTGGCAGCTCGGGCGCCCGATGGAGTACCCCTACGCGGGGGCGTATCCCAAGCGGCAGTTCGCCTTCGTGTTCAACACCAACCGCTGCCTCGGTTGCCAGACCTGCACGATGGCGTGCAAGTCGACGTGGACCTTCGGGAAGGGACAGGAGGCGATGTGGTGGGCGAACGTCGAGACCAAGCCCTACGGGGGCTACCCGCGCCAGTGGGACGCGCGGCTGCTCGAGATGCTCGACGAGGCCGATCCGGAGCGCATCGGCTGGCGGGACGCCGGGTCGGACGGGTTCGGGCCGTACGGCCTCTACGACGGGAAGACGATCTTCGAGGCCGCCCGCGCCCGCTCGGCGAAGGGCCCGCAGGTCGCGCTCGGCTACCTCCCCGCCGACGAGGATTGGCACGCGCCCAACCTCTACGAGGACGTCCCGGTCGGCCCCGGAGGCGTCTCCGGCATCCTCCACCGCGAGGGGGAGTCGCTGCCGGTCCACCGGACCTGGTTCTTCTACCTCGCCCGGATCTGCAACCACTGCTCTTACCCGGCCTGCCTCGCCGCCTGCCCGCGCAAGGCCATCTACAAGCGGCCCGAGGACGGGGTCGTGCTGATCGACCAGGAGCGCTGCCGCGGCTACCGCAAGTGCGTCGAGGCCTGTCCGTACAAGAAGTCGATGTACCGGGGCACGACGCGGGTCTCGGAGAAGTGCATCGCCTGCTTCCCGCGCCTCGAGGGGCGCGACCCCGACGCCAACGGCCGGCCGACGGAGACCCGGTGCATGTCGGCGTGCATCGGCCAGATCCGGCTGCAGGGGCTCGTCGGGATCGGGAAGGACGGCGAGTGGAAGGAGGACCGGAAGAACCCGATCTACTACCTCGTCAAGGTGGCCAAGGTCGCGCTCCCGCTCTACCCGCAGTTCGGGACGCAGCCCAACGGCTACTACATCCCGCCACGCTGGGTCCCGCGCGACTACCTCGTCCAGATGTTCGGCCCCGGCGTCGGGCACGCCGTGGAGTCGTACCTGCGCCCGGACCGGGAGCTCCTCGCCGTGCTCCAGCTCTTCCGGAAGTCCAACCGGATCATCTTCCGCTACGAGATCGAGCCGGGCCCGAAGGTCTGGGAGACGGAGCGCGCCGACGGCAAGTTCGAGCTCTACGACGACACGGTGATCGCCTTCGGAGAGGACGGGAAGGAGCTCTTCCGCACGAAGGTCGAGGAGCCGATCTACGTGAGACCCGCCAAGCACCTGAACTCCATCTGACGGGGAGGCGCCCGTGACCGACGACCTCGACGGACCCCGCGACGACCTCCTCCCCCGCAGCGCCCTCTGGAGGACGGCGTCCGCCCTCTTCCGCTACCCCCGTCCCGGTGCGGCGGCCGAGGTCGGCGAGTCAGGGTTCTGGGAGGCGGCGGAGACGGCCGCCTCGTCGCTCGGCGAAAAAGAGCTCGCCGGCTCCGTCCGCCGGGCCCGCCGCGCGTTCGAGGGGCGGGGCCCCGCCTCGCTCGAGGAGGAGTTCGTCCGGGCCTTCGGGCACACCCTCGAGGGGCCGGCGCCTCCGTACGAGACCCTCTGGGGCCTCGACGGGAGCCTCCTGCAGCCCCACGCGATCGCCGATCTCGCCGCCTTCTACCGGGCCCACGGTCTGCAGGTCCTCCCGGGCGGCGAGCGTCCGGACCACCTCTCCGTCGAGTGCGAGTTCCTCCATTACCTCGCGTACAAGGAGGCCCGGGCGCGCTCGCGCGGCGAGGCCGGACACGCCGAGATCTGCCGCGCGACCCGCGCGGAGTTCCTGCGGGAGCACGTCGGACGCTTCGCTCCCGCCTTCGCCGAGCGACTGCGCAAGGAGTCGGGCGACCGCGCCTTCGGCGCGGCGGGCGACCTCCTCGGCGCCCTCGTCCGGTCGGAGTCGGCCGCGCTCCAGGTTCGAACAGGCGCCGAAGACCTCCCGCTCCGGACGATCTCCCTCGAGGACGAAGGAGGTTGCGTGAGCTGCCCGCTCGCGCAGGACGCCGGACGACCCCCCGGCTAGGGCCATGCGCATCGACGTGGACGGGACGCTCCTCGAGGCGGTCGTCTTCGCGGAGGTCCGGGCCCGGGAGTCGGCGGGGGACCGCGGGTGCGCCCGCCGGTACCACCGCGACGTCGAGGCGATCTACGCGAGGCCTCCGGGAGACGAGCGGGAGTCCGCCGCGCGCGCGGTTCACGCGCGCTGGTTCATGCGACTCGGCCTCGACGCGCGTCTCCGGACGGCCGCGATCGAGGCGGGGCCCGCCCTCGGACGGGCGGATCGGCTCCTCGTCCACGCCGTCGCGTCGGCCCACGAGGAGAGAGCGGACCTCCACGGAAGGCCGAGTCCCGAGCTCGGGAGGGAGGAGCTCACCGTGGTCGTGTCGATCCGGCCGGGCCGCTTCCGCGACGGCGAGGCGCTCGCGCGCTTCCTCCGCCACGAGCTGCGACACGTCGCCGACCTCCTCGACCCGACCTTCGGGAGGTCGATCGCCCCGGCTCCCGACGCCCGTACGCGGGATCGCTACCGGCTCCTCTGGGGGATCAGCGCCGACGGGAGGTCCGCGCGGGCGGGCCTGGCCGGTCTGCGGAGCCGGGAGGCGTGGGAGGAGGACTTCGACCGCGCGTTCCGGTCCCTGCCCGCGGAGGCGCGGGCGGCGGCGTTCGACGGGCTCTTCGACGGACCGCGCCCCTCGCACGCGGCGCTCCTCTCCCTCGCGGAGCGACCGGTCGAGGCGATGGGAGGCCAGTCCGAGGGGCCCACGGCCGGATCGCGTTGCCCGATCTGCCGATTCCCGACGTTCGAGTGGGCGCAACCCGCGGCCTCCATTCCAGAGCCGGTCGTCGCGCGCATCCGCGCCGTCTTCCCCGACTGGACCTCGGAGCGCGGCGCCTGCCGCGAGTGCGTGGACCGGTACGCCGTCGCCTCGACCCGGACGGCCCTCGTCCCTTCGGATCCATGAGGAGGATTTCATGAACGAACCGAAGACCATCTCCGCCTTCTTCCAGCAGGACCACCATGAGATCGACGCTCTCTATCGCGACGCGCTCGAGCGGGCGCGCGAAGGGGAGACGGGACGCGCGCTCTCGACCTTCGACGAGTACGACCGCAGCCTCGAGCGCCACATCCGGTGGGAGGAGGATCTGGTCTTCCCGGCTTTCGAGGAGGCGAGCGGCCTGCGCGGGGAGGGCCCGACCGTGGTCATGCGGGCCGAGCACCGCGAGATCCGCGCGCTGAAGCTCGAGCTTCGTGCGCAGATCGCCGCCCTCCGGGGTCCGGCCGATCGATCCGCCTCCCTCTGGGGAACGGCCCGGTCCCTCGAGAGGGTCCTCGGCGAGCACAACGCGAAGGAGGAGACCATCCTCTACCTCGCCTGCGACCAGGGGGTTCCCCGGGAGAAGAAGCAAGGCATCCTCCGTCGGGTCGCCGGGGAGAAGGCTCCCGTGCTTCGGACCTGAGGCGGGGACGATCGGGGGGAGGGCGAGGGGGGGCCGGCCCGCTCGCGGGGGGGCCCGCGCTCGGGGGAGTCGGACCGGGAGGATGACGCTGGGCCATCCCTCCCCTAGCATAGGAGTGCGCTTGTGGGCGTGACGCCCCCGCGGGCGTCCGGGCGGACGGGGGGGGAGCGAAGGACGGGGCCTGACCTTGATGAGGATGCGAAGAGGATTCCTGGCGCCGGCCTCCCTGCTCCTCGGCGCGGTCGCCGGGGTCGCGGCGGTCGCGACGACCGGGACGGACCCCTCGAAGGCCCTCCGCGCCTTCGGGGCGACGGAGTTGAAGATCTTCCGGGAGGCCGTCAAGGCCGGACTCGTCTTCTACGGCGGACAGTTCGAGGACCTCGGCTCCGCCGTGGCCGCCGGGACGGTCGGCCTGGAGGCGACCATCCCGGCTTCGGTCGACTTCGCCAGCGGCGCGCTCGTGGGGCTCCGGACCTCGGCCGATGGAGCCGCCCGCAGCGTCGAGGACTTCGCCTCCGTGCAGGCCTCGGCGAACCCCCTCTTCCCCGGATCCCTCCTCGGCGATTTCGGCGGGCTCGACCGGTTCCAGTCGGGGCTCGAGAAGGAGGTGTCGAAGGCGCGCGCCCGCCTCGCCCGGTCGATCCAGGCCTTCACGCGGGAGATCGGCACGGGCACCACCCTCGCCGTCAACGTGGTCCTCTCCGACCTCGTCGAGGTGGCTCCGCCCGCCCCGAACTCCGGCGCCTCGGTCCCGCTCCCCCCGCGAGAGCTCAAGATCTACGCGCTCGCCGCGGGGAGCGACGAGACGGTCTCGGGCGACGGGATCCTCTGCGTCGCCGGGGAGGCCGACGTCCAGAACGGCCCGGTGACGGTCACCCTGCGGGGTCCGGGGGGGTTCCTCGACTCGCACGTCGTCCCGGTGAACCCGCTCTCCGGTCGCTGGCAGACGAGCTTCCCCGCCCTCGGGCCGGGCCTCCTCCCCGAGGGGAACTACCGCGTGGAGGCGCTCCAGGGCGCGGGCGCCCCGATCAACGCGGGGGTCGGCGTCCCCGGCGCGCCGTAGCGGAAGCCGGCCGCCCGCTCCTCCTCCCGCGCGGGGATCGATAAGCCCCGCGCGCGGGCGTATTCTGCGGCGGTTTCCCCGGGGATCCCCCGCCGAGGTCTGCCATGCATCCGATCGTCCCGCTCCTCCTCCCTCTCCTCGTCTCCTGCCAGGACCCCGCCGCCCAGGAGGCCGCGGCGAAGAAGCCCGTGGCCCGGCTCGCCGAGATCCGGATCAAGGGCCCGCTCGAGGACGCGCCCGAGAGGCCCTTCGCGCTGTTCGGCGCCGGGCCGAAGTCGTTCCGGTCCTTCCTGCGCCGGATCGAGAAGGTGAAGGACGACGCCGAGGTGAAGGGGCTCG
>CBRGOK010000214.1:0-6447 GCA_967798035.1 uncultured bacterium | reverse complement strand
CGTGACGACTACAATCCGCGCCCGCTTCGTCCCCCCCCTTCGCCCCCCCCGGTGACCGAGCCGCTCCGCGAGGGCCGACGCCCCCCGATCGCCGCGATCCTCGGCGGGCTCGTCCTCGGGGCGCTCGCGGGCCTCGCGGGGAACGCGGCGGGCCGCTCGGCGTTCCTCGACGGCTTCGCCCGCAACGTCGCGAGCCCGGCCGGAGACATCTTCCTCCGGCTGATCTTCATGCTCGTGATCCCGATCGTCTTCTCCGCGCTCGTCCTCGGGATCGCCGGATTCCCCGACCTGAAGTCGCTCGGGCGGGTGGGCGTGAAGACGCTCCTCTACACGGTTCTCGCCTCGAGCCTCGCCGTCCTCCTCGGCCTCCTCGTCGTCAACCTCTGCGCGCCGGGGAGCGGGCTTCCCGCGGAGGCGCGCGCGAACCTGATGGAGATCGCGAAGGAGAAGGGGATGTCCTACGCGGAGTCCCGGCCGCCCGCGGGAGTGGGGCTCCTCGTCGCGATCGTCCCCGACAACCCGATCGGGGCCGCGGCCCGCGGCGACATGCTCGCGGTGATCTTCTTCGCGGGCGTGTTCGGGATCGCCCTCGCGTCCGTCGGGGCGGAACGGGGAAGGCCGCTCCTCGACCTCTTCGAGGGGATCTTCGCCGTCTCGATGCGCCTGATCTCCTGGGCGATGTGGGTCGCTCCGATCGGGGTCTTCGGCCTCGTCTTCAACGTGGTCTACCGCCTGGGGCGCCCGATCCTCCTCGCCCTCCTCTCCTTCGTCGCCGTCGTGCTCGGGGCGCTCGCCTTCCACAACTTCGTCACCTACAGCCTCCTCCTGCGCTCGCTCGCCGGCGTCTCCCCCGGGCGGTTCTTCCGGGCGATCCGGGAGGTGATGCTCACGGCCTTCGTCACCTCCTCGAGCAACGCGACCCTCCCGACGGCCCTGCGCGTCTCGGAGAGGAACCTCGGCGCGCCCCCGGGCATCTCGCGGTTCGTCCTCACGGTCGGGGCGACCGGGAACCAGAACGGGACGGCCCTCTACGAGGGGATCACCGTCCTCTTCCTCGCCCAGCTCTTCCTCGGGGAGAGCCTGCCGCTCGGGTCGCAGGCGGTCGTCCTCCTCCTCGCCATCCTCGCCGGCATCGGCACGGCGGGCGTGCCGAGCGGTTCCCTCCCCTTCATCGCGATGATCCTCGGCATCGTCGGCGTCCCGGCCTGGGGGGTCGGGGTCATCGTCGGCGTAGACCGGATCCTCGACATGTGTCGGACCGTCCTCAACGTGACGGGGGACCTGGTGGCCGTCGCCGTCATCTCGAAGAGCGAGGGGGCGCCGGTCCTGGCGAATCCGGAGGAATCGCGGTCAGGTGCGGCGTGACGGGGGCGCGGAGGGAGCCGACGCCGAGACGATCGGGAACCACAGGAACGTCCAGGAGCGGCCGAACGGGGTGCGCTCGGTCGAGAAGGCGCCCCAGAGGAGGCTGAAGGCGCTCGTGGCGGCGTAGGCGCCGTCCTCCCGCCGCTGGTGTCCGGTGGCGGTGTCGAGAATGCCGAAGACGAGGCTGATGGCGCGGCGGTAGGAGACGCTCCTCCCCTTCTCGTCGAAGTTCGCGGTCCGGCCGAGGCGGAGGACGATCATGCCGATCCCGCTGTCTTCCTCGACGTGGAAGTGCCAGGTCCCTTCCCCGACGCGGTCGGCATAGGTCTCGCGGGCGCGGGACACGAGGGGGAGGAAGAGGGCCGGCATCCCGAAGGTCCAGTCCTCGATCTTCCTGTCGTCTCCCTGCGCCTCCGCCTTCTCCCGGTAGTGGGCGAGGTCGCCGGGCGTCAGGTCGGAAGAGAGGGAGATCCGCCGGACGTCCCCGCCCGTCCAGCAGGCGGCGAGGGCGGCGGGGAGGAGGAGGGGAAGGAAGATTCTCTTCATGGCGGGGGTGCGGAGTCGGGCCGGATCCTACCGGACGGGGCGGCCCCGCTGGGCACGGGCCGGCGCCGCATCGCGCGCGTGAAGGAGCGCGAAGGCGGCGAGCACGAGGGAGTGGCGGATCTCCCCCTTCGCGACCATGGACGGAATGCGCGCGAAGGGGACGACGACGGGCTCCAGGTCCTCCCGCTCGTCGGGCTGGATCCGGCCTACCCGACGGCAGCCGAGTGCGAGGAAGGAGTGGAGGCGGTTCGTCTGCGTCGCGGGGTTCGGCCAGCACCACCCGAGGGGGACGATGGAGCGCGCGCGGTGGCCGGTCTCCTCCCGGAGTTCGCGCGCCGCGGTGTGCGACGGGCTCTCCCCGTCGTCGACGATGCCGCCGGGGATCTCGAGCGTGACCTCGCGGGCGCCGTGCCGGTACTGCCGGACCATCACGAGGCCCCCCTCGTCCGTGAGGGGGACCACGTTCACCCACTCGCGTCCCTCGAGGATCGTGAAGCGCGAGACCTGGCCCGTGCGGGGGGAGACGGCCCAGTCGCCGCGGATGCGGAACACGCGGACGGAGGCGAGGCGCTCCGTCGCGACGAGTTTCCAGGGCTTCGGCATCGGGGGCTCGGCCGCTCAGCCTAGCGCGGCGAGCGCCCCCGGGGCGGCGCTTCGTTGACCGGGCCGCGAGGAGAGGGCTACCCTCCCTCCTCTCGTGAACGCGCCGCAGCTCGGACTCTCGCTCCTCCTCCTCTCCCTTCCCCAGGGTCCCTCCCCCGCACCGCCGGTCCGTTCGGGCTCCGTGACGGGGGAGGTCGTCGACTTCGCCTGCCGCCTCTTCCCCCGGCGCGGCACCCACACCTGCTCGGTCGAATGTCTGGAGCGGGGCGTGTTCCCGGGCGTTTTCGACGAGGCGAGCGGGAAGGCCTACCTCGCCTTCGGGCAGGACCGCAACCCGGCGGGCGGGGCGCTCGCCCCGCTGGCGGGCAAGCGGGCCCACCTCACGGGGAAGATCCACGAAGGGAAGGGGATCCGCGCGATCGTCCTCGACGGGGTCGGCAAGGTCGAGGGGGAGAGGCCGGCGAGCGCGCCCGCCCCCCCCACGCCCGATCCTCCGCGCGACATCACGCTCGTCGCCTCCGTCGTGAACGTCCTCGACCAGGTCGAGGCGTCCGCGAAGGGAACGAAGCACGCCTGCACCGGCCGGTGCCTCGCGGCGGGGGGCCTCTACGGTCTCCTCGATCTCGAGACCGGCCGCCTCTACGCCGCCCTCGCCCCCGAGCGCAAGAGCGCGCGATCCCTCCTCGAGCCCTTCGCGGGCCTGAAGGCGAGGGTGAGCGGCCGGGTCGTCGCGAACGTGATCGAGGTCGTCCGGGTCGTGAAGGCCTGAACGGCCCCCGCCCCTACTCCTCGCCGTCCCGATCCACCGGGGGCGTCGCGAGGCGCTCGGCGACCTGCTCGGCGAGGGAGCGCTCCACGCGGGAGGCGAGCGCCCGGATGTCCGCGGGATCGAGCGCGCAGAGGAGCATCCCCTCCGCCTTCGCGATGAGGGGCGCGAGGAGGCCCGGGTCCGGCAGCCGGTCGCGCTTGTTGAAGACCGTGATCCGGGGGATCGCGTCGAGGTGGAGTTCCGCGAGCGTCCCCTCGACCGCCGCGAGCTGGCGCGGGCAGGCCGGGTTCGAGGCGTCCACGAGGTGGACGATGAGGTCGGATCCGTCGATCTCCTCGAGGGTCGCGCGGAACGCGTCCCGGAGACCCTCGGGGAGGTCGCGGATGAACCCGACCGTGTCGAGGAACACGACCTCGGTCCCGTACGGGAGCCGGCAGCGTCGGGCCGTCGTCTCGAGGGTCGCGAACAGGAGGTCCTCGACCCGGACGTTCTCGGCCGTCAGGGCGTTGAAGACGGTCGACTTGCCGGCGTTCGCGTAGCCGACGATGGAGACCTGGGGGACCCCCGCCGCCATCCGGTGCCGGCGCATCTCCCCGCGGCGCCGGCCGATCTTGTCGATCTCGTCCTTCAGGTGGTCGATCCGCCGGCGCAGCACGCGGCGGTCGAGCTCGAGCTTCTGCTCGCCGAGGCCGCGCACGGCGCCCTTCGCCCCCCCGCCGAGGCCGCCGAGCCGCGACATCTCGATCCCGCGACCGATCAGGTGCGGGAGCATGTACTGGAGGCGCGCGAGCTCGACCCGGATCTTCCCGTCCCGCGTCCCCGCGCGCCGGCCGAAGATCTCGAGGATCAGCATCGTCCGGTCCATCACCTCGAGGCCGGCGGCGAGCTCGAGGTTCTTCGCCTGCCGCGGGGTCAGCTCCTCGTCGACGATCAGGAGCCCGGCGCCGAGGGAGGCGGCGCGGCGGGTGACCTCCTCGAGGAACCCCCGCCCCATCACCGTCGCGGGGTCGACCCGCTCGCGGCGCTGCAGCCGCGCCTCCGCGACCCCGATCCCCGCGGATCGGGCGAGCTCGCGAAGCTCCTCGAGCGATTCCTGCGCGAGGTCCCCCCTCTCCCCCGAGACCGTGACGAGGATCGCGCGGTCGCGGTCGACGGCGGCCCGGGCGCCCGGCGCGGTCCGCGCGAACTCCTCCTCGAGCGCCTCGACCGACTCGAGGAAGTCGGCGCGGATCGCCGTGGGGGCGATGGGGGGCGAGAGGTCGTAGGGCTCCGCGGAGCCCGGGGGGAGGAGGGTCGCGGTCCGCAGCGAGCCTAGGGAGCCGTCCTTCCCGACCTCGATCCGCACAAGGGCGTCGAGCCGATGGCGGGACAGCACGGCGAGCTCGTCGTGCCCGATCCCCCCCGTCGAGAGTGCCGTCCGGACGAAGCGCAGGCCGCAGAGCCGACCGGGCGCGGTGGTGCGCGAGAGCCGCCGCGTGGGGAAGGGGACGCCGTGGGCGTCGCCGAGGGAGACGTCGAGGATCCGACCGCGGCGGTCGACGACGATGCCCACGCACCGTCCGACGTCGGAGGCGAGGCGCGCAAGTTCGCGCGCCAGCTCGTGGGTGACGGCGCGCTGCGCGTCGACCTTGCGGTGGAGGAGCCTCTCGAGGGACCGGACCTGGCTCGACTTCAGGCCCAGCGTGCGACCGAGAACCTTGCTCAACGTCCGGTGGCGGGGTTCTCGAGAGGTCGCCGCATCGGGGGCGAGTATAGCCCTCCGCCGGGCTTGATCGGCTCCCGCCGGGGCGTAGGTTCCGGCGCGACTTGGACACCGCGTTCCTCCGTCGGGCCCGGGGCCTCCCCCTCGTTCCCCTAGCGGCGGCCTCCCTCGCGGTCGCCCTCCTCGACTGCAAGAAGGCCGACCGCCCGATCGGCACGGTGATGATGCACATGGAGTCCCACTATCGGGACATCGAGGAACGCCGCGAGTCGATCGCCGGGAAGGGAGGGGGCGCGCTCTCCCGCGAGGGAGCGTTCAGCGCCATCGCCGAGCGGGCCCGGAAGATCGCCGAACTCACGGAGGAGCCCCGCTATGTCGGGCACACCCCCGACGCGGAGTTCCGCGCCTGGCGCCTGGAGCTGGGGAAGATCGCCCTCGGCCTCGAGGGGGCCGCGAAGCGTCGGGACGCTCCCGGCGTCGAGGAGGGGTACGCGGCCACCACCCGCGTCCTCTCCGCCTGCCACCGGAAGTTCCCGACGAACGCCCGACAGCCGGGGCGGTGAACCGCCTACGGCACGGGAGCCGGGGCGTAGGCGCGGGCGGGGGATCTCCGGAGGATCGCCCCGATCGCGAGCCCCGCGAGGCCCCAGCCGACGGTCTGCTCGACGAGCGCTCCCTTCAGGAAGTCCGTCGGAAACCCGCGCCAGTTCCAGTACGAGACGTCGATCGAGACGCTCGCGAAGAAACCGAGGAGCGCGCAGAGGACCACGCACCCGGGGTATCCGGTCCCCGCCTTCACCGCCTGGCCGAGGAGCGCCGCCGCGACGAGCGCGCACACGACGTTGCTCGCGAACTCGGTGAGGAGCTGGGTGGGGCGCATCGGGTCCTGGTCCCTCGGGAGGAGCACCATCAGGCCGCTCGGGCCGCGGCGGTACTTCTCCGTCCACTCCTTCTCGATCGCCTCCTTGCGCTCCTTGGACGCGTCGCCCGGGTCCTCCATCCACGGGAAGACGTAGAGCCCCGGCCCGCGCACGTTCTCCCGGATCGCCTCGAGGGCGTCGTCCTCGTTCGGCAGGCGGCTCATCCCCGCCGTCCCGAGGGGGAGGAACATGTGGAAGACGGCGCCCCACGCGAAGTTCACGAGGCCCCCGAGCAGGCCCGCGATCAGGATCTTCCTCATCGACGATCTCCGGTGGGGATCCCCGAGCGCGCGGGATGCGGCCGCGGCGGACTCCACCTCCTCCCTCATCCGTAACAACCGGCGCCCCAGGGGATAGAACCTCGCGCGAACCGCGAGCGGGCTCAAACGTCATAGGGAGTCGCTGCGCGCCTGGATTCCGCTTCTCCCCGAGGGTTCGACGTGAATCACGCGCTCCTCCTCGCCGCGGGACTCCTCGTCACGTACGCGCACGCTGGACAGGGTCCTCCTCCCTCGCGCTGTCCCGTCCGGACTCCGATCTCG
>CBRGOK010000213.1:0-6465 GCA_967798035.1 uncultured bacterium | reverse complement strand
CCTCCTGATCCTTGCCCCCGCTTCGCAAGGTCCTCGTCGCCAACCGAGGCGAGATCGCCTTGCGCGTGATGCGCACCTGCCGCGAGCGGGGGATCGCCACCGTCGCCGTCTACTCGGAGGCGGACCGGAGCGCCCTCCACGTCCGGTTCGCCGACGAGGCGGTCTGGATCGGCCCCCCCCCGCCCCGGGAGTCGTACCTGCGGATCGACCGGATCCTCGAGGCGGCGAGGCGGACGAAGGCCGACTCGGTCCACCCGGGCTACGGCTTCCTCGCGCAGAACGCGGAGTTCGCGGAGGCCTGCGAGAAGGCGGGCCTGGTGTTCATCGGGCCGACGCCTCCGGCGATGCGGGCGATGGGCGACAAGGTCTCCTCGAGGAGGACGATGGTCGCGGCGAACGTCCCCGTCGTTCCGGGCAAGCTCGACCCCGTCGCGACTCCGGAGGAGGCCGCCCGGGTCGCGGAGGGGATCGGGTACCCGGTCGCGCTGAAGGCGGTCGGCGGAGGGGGGGGGAAGGGGATCCGGCGGGTCGCGAAGCCGGCCGACATGGCCTCGGCGTTCCGCACCGCCTCGGGCGAGGCCTCGGCCGCCTTCGGGGACGGCCGGCTCTACCTCGAGCGGTACCTCGACCGGCCGCGCCACATCGAGGTGCAGGTCCTCGCCGACGCCCACGGGAACTGCGTCTCCCTCGGCGAGCGCGAGTGCACGATCCAGCGCCGCCACCAGAAGCTGATCGAGGAGACCCCCTCGCCGGGGATCGACGAGCGGGCGCGGGCCGCGATCGAGGAGACGGGGGTGCAGGCGGCGAGGGCGGTCGGGTACCGGAACGCGGGGACGGTCGAGTTCCTCTGGCAGGACGGCTCCTTCTACTTCCTCGAGATGAACACCCGGCTGCAGGTCGAGCACCCGGTGACGGAAGCGGTGAGCGGCCTCGACCTCGTCGGGGAGCAGCTCCGGATCGCGGCGGGGGAACCCCTCGGCTACGGGTCGGTCCCCCGGCGGGGACACTCGATCGAGGTGCGCGTGAACGCGGAGGACCCCGAGGCGGGCTTCGCCCCCTCGACGGGGGTCGTGCGCAACCTCCGGCTCCCGGCGGGGCCGTTCGTGAGGTCGGACTCGGCCCTCTACCGGGGCCTCGAGGTGACGCTCCACTACGACCCGATCCTCGCCAAGGTGATCGTCTGGGCCCCGACGCGGGGGGAGGCGATCGCGCGCATGGAGCGTGCGCTCGAGGAGCTCCACGTCGGCGGCGTGCGCACGGGAGCCCCCCTCGCGCTCCGCGTCCTGCGCGATCCCGCCTACCGCCGGGGGGAATTCGACACCAACTTCCTCGACCGGTTCGCCCCCGCGGGGGACCCGGCTCGCGAGGAGATCGTCGCCGTCCTCGCGGCGGCCTACGCGAAGGGGGAGCGCGAGCGGGCGGCGGTCGCGAAAGGGAGGGAGGGGGAGGCGATCTCCCCCTGGGTCCTCCTCGGACGCGAGGAGCGGAGGCGGGGCCGTCCTCGGTGAAGTACACCGTCGAGGTCAACGGCCGGGAGCGGGAGGTCGAGCTCGCGGCGGACGGGGAGGGGATCCTCGCGCGCGTGGAGGGCCGGGAGCACCGGCTCGAGCTCCGCCCGGTCGACGGTCTCGGCCAGTTCGCGGCAATCGTCGACGGGCGCGCCTTCGCGCTCTCGGTCGACGTGGAGGGGGAGGGGAGGCTGCGGATCGGCCTCGCGGGGGAGGGATACGCCGTCTCCGTCGAGGACGAGCGCGAGCACGCCTCCCGGATGGCCGACCGGGGGGCGCAGACCGCCGGTCCGCGCGTGGTCCGCGGCGTGATCCCCGGCATCGTCGTCGCGCTCCTCGCGAGGGAAGGGGAGGAGATCGAGGCGGGGAGCCCCCTCCTCCTCCTCGAGGCGATGAAGATGCAGAACGAGATCGCCGCCCCCTGCGGCGGGCGGATCGAGCGCTTCCACGTGCGCCCGGGGGAGACGGTTTCGGCCGGCGCTCCCCTGGCGACCTTGACGCCTGCGAAAAGCGGAGGCGTGCGCTAGACTGGGGCTCGCCGCGGCGGAGTCTCCGTCCGCCCGGTGATTCCCGACCCGAAAGCCTCCTCGGAAGGAAGGTCCCGGCGATGCGTCCCGCCCCTCTCCACGCCCTCCTTGTCCTCTCCCTCCTCGCCCCCTGCGCGCCCGCGCTCGACTACTTCGTGAACGCCGCGACCGGGAACAACGCGACCGGCGACGGCTCCAAGGCGAGCCCCTGGCGGACGATCTCGTTCGCCGTGTCCCAGGTCCAGGGCCCCGGCGACACGATCCACGTCGCCGCGGGGGTCTACGACTCGGCCCTGGGCGAGACCTATCCGATCGACATGAAGCCGGGGGTGAGCGTGATCGGCGCCGGCTTCGGCGTCACGATCCTCGACGCCGTCGGCGTCGGGGTCGCGGCCATCCGGTTCAACGCCCTCCCCTTCGCGACGACGACCCGCCTCGAGGGGATCCGGATCTCCGGGACGGGAGGACCCGCGGTCCGCGTGAACACGCCGGACGGGTCGGGGATCACGGTCGCGCGCTGCTCCCTCTCCGGCAACGGGACGGGACTGCGGGTGGAGGCGGGGACCGCGGCGGTCGGCCCGACCTTCCGGCTGAACCTCCTCGCCTACAACGTCACGAACGTCTTCCTCGTGGGGGGGACGCCGGGGACGACGACGCTCGCGAACTTCGACCGGAACTGGATCACCTACTCCACGACGCAGGGGGTCGCGGCGTTCGCAGCCTCGGGGGGCTCGGTCTCCGCGACCTTCTCCGGGGACCGGATCGAGACCTGCTTCGACACGGGGCTCTACGCGACGGCCTCGAGCGGCTCCGTCGTCCTCACGACGACGAGCCTCACCGTCTTCCACCACGTGAACAAGGGGATCGAGGCGTCGGCCACGGGCGGCGGCTCCTGCTTCGTTTCGATCGACCACGCCACGGTCGCGGACAACACGGGCGCGGGGATCTCCCTCGTCGGGAGCGCCGGCGCGATCGTCTCGAACTCGATCGTGCACGGGAACACCGGGGGGGACTTCGCCGGGGTCCCCGTCTCCTCCGTCGTCAACTGCGTCGTCGGCCCGGGGGCCTACGCCGGACAGAACGGGAACGTGAACGTCGACCCGATGTTCGTCGACCCGTCCACGGACAACTTCCAGCTCCAGCAGGGATCCCCGTGCATCGACGCGGCGGGACCGGGGACGGCGAACCGCGACTCCTACGGGGACTCCCGTCCCCTCGACGGGAACCTCGACGGGGTCGCCCTCCCCGACGTCGGCTCCGACGAGTACGCGCACGCGCACGTCGCGACGACGGGGTCGACGAGCGTCGGGGGCTCCTTCTCCTTCGTCCTCACGGGGACGCCCGGCGTCTTCATCCAGAACTCCTTCGCCTTCGCCGAGGGCCCGCCGCTCGCGATCCCCTACTGGGGGGTCCTCTTCGTCGCGCCTCCGGTCTTCCCCCTCGGCGGGATCGCGGGCTTCCCGCCCCTGACGATCCCCCTCACGATCCCGAACGACCCGAGCCTCCTCGGGCTCCTGATCTACATCCAGTCGGTCGGCACGACCCTCGTCGGGGGGAACCTCCGGGGCTCCCTCGGCAACCCGCTCCGGCTCGAGATCCTCTGAGCGGGGGCCCGCCTCAGCGCTCCCGCAGATAGCGGGGCGGGACGGCGTTGCGGTAGGAGGGGTCGACGACCTCGACCTTCGCCTCGTCCGTCAGGCGGTTCAGGGTCTGGTAGAAGTTGGGGTCCTTCGGGTCGAACGCGAGGAGGATGTAGCGCCCCCGGACGCGGTCGAGGGAGGGCTTCTCCCCCTTCAGGACCTCGTCGACCTGGAGGAGGTTCAGCCCGAAGGAGGTCCAGAAGGGGGAGGAGACCTTCCCCGCCTCTGTCCCGAAGGCGGCGCGGGCGAAGGGGAGCTTGAAGTCCTCCCGTCCGAAGAGGCCGAGGTCCCCCCCGTTCGCGGCGGTCGTGCGGTCGTCGGAGTTCGCGCGGGCGAGCTCGGCGAAGTCCTTCCCCGAGGCGAGGTCGGAGCGGAGCTTCTCGGCCTTCGTCTTGAGCGACTCGACGCGGTCCCCGTACGCCGCGCGCGCGATCTGGATCGGGAGGAGGGCGCGCTCGAGGGCGTCGCGGATGAGGAGCCCCTCGGGTCCGGAGGAGTAGGACTTCTGGTAGGCCACCAGCTCGTCGACGTCGCGCTTGCGGACCTCGGCGCCGTTGACGCGCAGGACCACGCGGTCGCCGCCCGTGAGCGCCTCGGGGGGGAGCTGGGGGGCCGTGCGCTCGACCGCGGGGGGAGGAGCGGGGACCGCCGCGTCCGAGATCGCGGGGACCGGCGCGGGCGGGGCCGGCTCCACGGGCTTCGGCGGAGCGGGGGGGACCGGACGGGGAGGCTGGTCGGCGAGCTTGACCGACCCGTACGCGGGCTTCCGCGTCGCGAGGTCCTCGGCGAGCCGGGTCCGGGCCTCGCGGAACCTGAGGTCGGTCTCGAGGTTCCTCAGGGAGGCGCGCAGGTCGCCCACGATCCCCTCCAGGAGCTCGACCTCCTTCTCGGGGGGGAGATCGGACGGTCGCGGCGGGGCGGCTCGCCCGGCGGGCGCCTGGGGGAGCGGGCCCGCTCCGTTGCGGACTTTCTCCAGCTGCTCGGCGATGTCCTTCAGGGCGGCGCGGAGCTCGGAGATCCGGGTGGAGAGGGAGGGCTGCGATTCCTGGAACCCCCCGCTCCCGGCGAGGAGCCCGAGGAGGAGGGGAAGGCCGGCGAACGGGGGCATGCCGGGATGATAGGAACCCCGCGCGCGGAGCATCAAGCGCCGCGGGCCGGTCAGCGCGGGCGGCGGGCGGAGGACCGGCGCTCCTCCCATGCCCCGAAGTGGCCGAGGATCCGGCCCCGCAGGTAGGGGAGGAGGAGGGCGGCGGAGTAGTGGCCCGTCGGCACGTCGAGGCGCTCGGGGCGCCCGAGGAGGTCCCAGAGCCGCTCCGCGTTCGTCCGGGGCACGACGCGGTCGAAGGCCGCGCGGATGAAGAGGAGGCCCCGGGGATCGACGTACCGCGCGAGGTGCACGGGATCGGACACGAACTCGCGGGCGAAGTCGGCGGCGACCGCCGCCTCGTCGAAGCCGATCTCCTTCCGGGAGGCGAGGTAACGACGGACCTGCTCCTCCGCGGAGCGCGGGAGGAGGTCGGGGAGGTCGGCGCCCGCCAGGGCGATGACCCCGCGCCGGACCCGCGTGTCCGCCGCGAGCATGGCCGTCCCGAGGATGCCCCCGAGGCTGATCCCGACGAGGCCGATCCGCTCGGGATCGGCGTCGCCCGAGGCGACCGTCCAGTCGAGGAGGAGCTTCGTCGTGGCGACGGTGCGCCGGAAGAGCTCCTCGATCGCCCGTCCGTCCTGGTCCGGCGTGAGGACCTCGCAGGGCCGCTCGGCGTGGAGCGCCGCGATCCCGCGCTCCGCGAACGCCCGGGCGAGGAGCCGGGTGACCGAGCTCTCCCCCCCGAGGATCGGGAGGACGAGGATGAGCGGCCGCCGCAGGGCCCCCACCGGCCGGTAGTACTCGAACCGGGCACGCACGCCGTCGGCGAGCACGAGGGCGCCCCCCCGGACGTCGTAGGTCGGGTAGCGCTCGAGCGTCTCGACCTCCACGCGCAGGGGCGGGGCGGGCGGAAGGAAACGGGCCGCGATCGACTCGGGGAGACCCTCGGCCGGGCGGGGCGCGGACGGGCGCAGGTTCCGGCAGCCGGCCAGGAGGACCGCGGTCGTCACCAGGGCGCGCAGCCTCCCGACCAGGGGCGGCATCTCAGAACCGCCGCTCGAAGAAGGCGACCGCGCCCCGGCGGGAGTCGGAGTCCTCCCCCTCGCCGGGCCAGGTCGTGAAGAGGGGAAGGGTCGTCTGGCCGACGCCCGAGCCGGCGCTCAGCCTGAGCCTCCACTCGCGCCCGAGCCGGCGGGTCACCTCGATCCGCGCGGTCGGGGAGGGGTCCGCGTAGTCGACGTCCCCCTGGAGCGAGACGCGGAAGCCCGCGATCGAGCGCGCGACGCGGACCTTCGCCTGCGTCGGGTAGAAGTCGGCCTTGAGGGGGCCGGCGGAGTAGTGGAGGGAGAGCATGCGCGAGGGCGAGCGGAACAGTCCGCCCCGCGTCCGCAGGCGCAGCTCGCCGAAGTTCGACTCGTCCCCCGTCACCCCGTCGACGACCGTCTCGAGGACCTCGATCCCGGTCTGCGGAAGCTGCTCCGCGCCCCCGAGGACGGGCCCGATGAGCTCCGTCTCCTCGATCGCCTCGCGCAGGCGCGAGCGGACGGTCTTCCTCGCCCTCGAGTCGAGGAAGCGGGTGCGGGCCTCGACGTCGAGGTCCTGCTCCGTGATCGCGAGCGCGTCCCCGGCGTCCGGGGCGGAGCGGTGGTAGCGGTCGAGGAGCCGGAGGAGGGCGAAGTTGCGCGCGGCCCCGTCGTCCCTCG
>CBRGOK010000212.1:0-6469 GCA_967798035.1 uncultured bacterium | reverse complement strand
ACCGTGATCGACATCCCGTTCGAGACGGCGAGGCACTGCCCGACGAAGAGGATGCAGAAGTTCACCTCCTGCACGCACACCGTCCCCCCGATGAGCGAGGGGTCGTTCGGGATCGGGAGGGCGAACCAGAAGCCGAGGGCGCTCGGCGTGCCCGGCAGGGCGAGGAAGATGGTCGGTCCGACGTAGGCGAAGCAGCCCGCCGCGCTCGGCCCGCAGAAGCCGTTCGTGCCGAACGGTCCGGGGACCGCGATCGGCACCGGGAGGCAGGGCCCGATCAGGAGAAGGGGGAGGGCCGGGTTGCACTGGACGATCGTGTTGATCGCGAAGTTCGCGTTCCCGACCGTCGGGACGTCGGTGCACAGGAGCGTGTTCGCGGTGGTCGCCGAGAGCCCGCATCCGGTCTGGCCCGGGGTCCCCAGCGAGGTGCATTGCGCCGCGGAGGAGGGCGCGAGGAGGGAGAGGATCGGGACAACCAGGGCGATGGGAAGTGACTTCATGATGTTCCTTCTACGGAAGCAGGCTCGCTTCGAATCAGAGTATCACCCTCTTGGACGGAGGTTTCATGCCCGGGATCCAGGAAAGGAGCTCCCGACAGGAGCCCGTCCGCTACGGGAGGCGGCCGATCTCCCCGAGCAGGGTCGAGGGATCCACGCGGTCCTGGATCCGCCTTGCGATGTGGCGCCAGCGGATCGCCCCCCCCCGATCGACGAGGAAGTTCGCGGGGATGGCGATGTCGCCCCCCTCGGGCGAGCCGCCCGGGTGGAGGAGGCCGTACTCCCGGACGACCCGGCGCTCGCCGTCGGAGAGGAGCGTGAAATCGAGGCCCAGTTCCCGGGCCAGCTCCGCGAGGGCCTCGGGGGAATCGACCGAGATCGCGAGGAGTCTCCCCCCCTTCGCGCGCAGCGCCTCGTCGACGGCTCCGAGCCCGCGGAGCTCCGCGCGGCAGGACAGTCACCAGACTCCGCGGAAGAAGACGAGGAGGACGGGGCCGGACGCGCGCGCTTCGGCGAGCGAGACCGTCCGTCCCGCGGCATCGGAGAGGGAGAACTCCGGCGCGGTCTCGAGGCGCTCGGCGCCTTTCGGGGCGGGAAGGCTCGCGAGTCCGAAGAAGCCGACCGTCCAGAGGAGCGCGATCGCCGCGTCGACCCCCGCGAGGAGGCGGAGTCCCAACCGCCGATCGCCTCTCGCGGCGACGCCCCCGGCGAGGAGTCCGGCCGCGAGGAGCGCCCAGCAGATCGCCCCGGTGCGCAGGAGCACCGGCACCCCCATCGTCCCGTAGTAGGCGAACGGCGCGGCCAGGCAGAGGCCGAGCCCGAGCAGGGCGAGCCGGGTGCGCCGCTTCCCCTCCACGCCGCCTACGCGTACTCGCGTTCGACGATCTCGCCGGGCCGGGGCGGCCCGAGGAAGACCCCGAGCGCGTCGAGGAGGATCCGCTTCTGGAGGGCGGGGTCGGGGCGGCCGAGCGAGTGCCCCGCGACGAACCCCTTCGGGCAGAACGCCCGGGGAGGACGCGCGTCGGCGGTCTCCTTCGGCTCGACGGTGATGACGACCGTCGGAATCCCGATCATCTCGATGCCCCGCTGCGCGGTGACCACCACGCGGTGACAGAGCCGTCAGCCGCCCGTCAGCACGACGAGATCGGGGTGGACGACGTCGAGCTCGGCGACGATCCGGGGGACCGTCTCCTCCCACATCCGGCGGATCGCCATCGTGAAGCCCATCGAGAAGTGCTTCTCGGCGACGCCGCCGATCCGCTTCTCCTCCGCCAGCTCCGCCAGCCGGTCGATCGGGAAGACGCAGTTGATGTCCCGGTCGACGCAGGCGTGGTCGTAGTGCTCGTCGTCGTACCGGAGGTCGGCCCCCTTCGCCGTCCCGGGGATCACGCGGTAGCTCGTGTCCCCCTCGAGGTCGAACGGCGTGTCGCTCGCCAGCCGCACCCCCGCCGTCGAGACCAGGGCGATCGTCGCCTCCTCGATCTTCCCGCGGAACGGCGCGAAGGGGACGCAGTACCGCGACAGCTCGATCGGGGGGACGGGAGAGGAAGGGGGCGCGGGATCCGGCATCGTCCAGAGTCTCCCGCGCCCCCTTGCGACTACTTGATCTTCGAGAGCGCCGCCATGAACGCATCGGTCGGCGGCTGCTCGCTGATGTCGTGGATGTCGACGTAGACGATCTTCCCGGTCTTGTCGACGACGAAGATCGCCCGCTCGGTGATCCCCGAGTCCCCGCGGAGCACGCCGTACTGCTGGGCGACGTGGCCGTGCGGGAAGTGGTCGGCGAGGAGCGGGTAGGAGAGCCCGCCCATCGCCTTCGCCCACGCCTCCTGGCTGAAGACCTGGTCCGTCGAGATGCCCAGCACCTGGGCATTGCGCCGCTCGAACTCGCGCAGGTCGCGCTCGTACGAGGGCATCTGGACCGTTCAGACGGGGGTGAAGGCGGCGGGGAAGAAGGCGAGGACGACGTTCTTCTTCCCGCGGTAGTCGGAGAGCTTGATCTTCTTCCTCGTCGCTCCCTTGCCGGCGGCGTCGCCGGTGGCCATCAGCTCGAAGTCGGGCGCGTCGTCGCCGACGGCGAGCTTGTAGACGGGCTTCATTCCCATGGGGTGGATCCTCCGGAGTTCGAATGACGAAGCCAGGTCGGCCGCGGTGCGGGGGACCCGGCACGGTCCCGACGGACGAGCGTGTCGCCCGCGCCAGGAGAGAGGGGGTCTCCCGGCGAGGAGGCGGATGGTAGCCCCCACGCCGGGGGGTCTCAAGGCGTGTCGGACGGGCCGCCCTACACTGGGCGGCAGGATGGTGAACCGAGCCCTTTACGCCGTCCTCGCGCTCGCGGCGGTCTTCGCGGCGCTTCTCCTCATGCTTTGGCCGGCGGGCTCCCGGGCGCCCACCCCGCCAGTCTCTCCCGTTCGGAGCGCGGTCGACGAACCGCCGAAACCCGACGCCCCTCCGCCTCCGTCGACCGCTCCCGAGACTCCGGTCGCGAGGCAGGAGGTCGAGGTCCCCGGCGCACCGACCGCGAGCGCCCCCACGTCGCCCGACGCGACCGGGAGCGTCGTCCTGCGGGGGACGATTGCCATCTGGGGCGAGACGAAGCCATTCCCGGTCATGCGGGTCCGAGCACGTGACGTGGGAACCGGGGAGGCGCTCCTAGAGGGGGATTCGTCCCCCGACGGAACCTACGTGCTGTCCCGAGAGTTCCCCGTCTCACGGGCGCCTTTCGAGGCGATCGTGGAGGCGGAGGGGGAGGGGCTGATTCCTGCGGTCGGATCGCGGTCGGGGATCGAAGTGAAGGCGATTCCATTCGATCGCGACGTTCTTCCGCTCGCCCTCTTCCGTCCTACCGAAGTCAGCGGCCGCGTCGCCGAACTGTTCTCGGGGAACCCTATCGTAGGCGCGCGGGTGTCCCAAGTCTGGAGAGAGGACTGGCTCCGGTTCGGGCCGAAGGTCCGCGAGGGCGCCATCCCCTCCCTCCTGCGGACGACGACGGATCCCTGGGGCAGTTTCCGGGCCCTCGTGCCGGCCGTCCTGCGACGCGGGAACCTCGTGGTCGAGCGCGAAGGCTACGTTCCCCGGCTCCTCTCCTGGGAGACCGGTCCACCGGCCTCGACGATCGAGATCCTCCTGGCGCGCTCGGAGCACCTGCCTCGGATCGTCGGAAAGGTGCTCGACGGGTCGTCAAGACCCGTCCCGGGCGCGCGTGTCCGCGCCGACTGGATGGGGGGGAAGGGGATCCTCGTCGGACCCCTCCTCGAGGCCCTCGAGGGGTACGCGCTCTATTGCTCCGACACGCGGATGGAGAGGACCTGGACGGCGACTGCAGACGGAGACGGTCGGTTCGCCTTCCACCCGCACAGACTCGGGGCATGGAGACTCCTCGCCCGCGGCGAGTCCGCGGGCGTCGCGACCGCGACAGTGGAGGTGCTCGACGCGGGCGAGGTCGAGTGCGAGCTTCGCGTCGGGGCAGATGCGGTCACGTTTCTCGTTACCGTCCGGGCTCGGAGGGGAGAACGTCCCGTCGGAGGTGCGGAGGTTTTCGCGAGTCCCGCGAAGGATCCGCCGGGACGGGCCCGCGAGTTCCAGTTCTCGATTCTCCGAACGGACGGATCGGGGAGGGTCCGCCTAGGTCCCGTCCCGCGGGAGGCATACCGATTCTCCTGCAGGGCGAAGGGGTTCGCGCCCGGATCGGTGGACGTCTCGCCGTCGCCGGACGAGACCGAAACGTGCTTTACGGTCGAGCTCGACGAGGAATGCCGCCTCCGGGGCACGGCGGTGGACGAGGAGGGCAGCCCACTCGCCGGAGCTGCGGTCTTCGGCCAGGCGGCCGGGAACTATCTCGGAGAGCCCTCCAGGGCCGACGGGACGGGGGTCTTCGAGGTCGGCGCCCTCCCCGCCGACGTCGAGATCGAATTCGGCGCGACCGCCTTCCGGTATCCCGGGCCCGACCTGCCGCGGATCGAGTACCGGAGCGACCCGATCCGGATCCGCTTCTCCACGCCCGGGGAAGCGCGCGACCTTGGACGGGTCATCCTGCGCCGGAAATGAGCATTCCTAGAGGGGGCGCCTCTCGGGTGGCCGCTCTCGCTCCCTCGGAATAGGATTCTCCCGCTACAGTCCCTGCCGGGAGGATCGGGCCATGGGGAAAAACCGCGCACAAGGATTCCGTCTGCTGTCCGGCGCCGCCGGCGTGTTCGTGCTCGCCGGAGCAGCCGCTGCGACGACGGTTCAGAAGCTCGATGTTGCTGGTCTGACGCGACTTGCGACGAACGTCGTCGTCGGCCGGGTCGAAGGCGCCGAGCAGTCGACGACGCCCGACGGCGGGCTCATCGTCACCTCGACGTCCGTGACGGTCGCAGCCCACTGGAAGGGGACGACCGAATCGGCCTCGCTCGTCGTGCGGACTCCCGGCGGGAGGATCGGGAACTTCGCGATGGAGGTTCCGGGGAGCCCGAGCCTCCGGCAGGGGGACACCGTCCTCCTCTTCCTCGAGCGAAACCCCGACGGCACGTTCGGCGTGATCTCCCTGGCGCAGGGTTCGTTCCGGGTTCTCGCGGGGCCGCGCGCGACCCTCTTCGTCGAGCGCGATCCCGAGGCGAGGCACCTGGTCGCGGTCGAAGGGCGGGCCTCGGGCCCCGTCGAGGCGGTGAAGGGCTCGCTCCTCGCGATCCAGGCCGAGGTCGAGAAGGGGAAGCGCGCGAAGCCGGCCGAGGAGGGAACCGTCGAGGAGGGCGAGACGATCGTGCCGCTTGTCGAGATGGGGAACGGAGGTGGCCGGTGAAGCCCACGACCCTCCGTCGCGCCGCCGGGGCAACGGTCGCCCTCTCCGCGCTCGTCGCCCTCGCTCCGGCCTACGTCCTCCTCAACCCCCCGCGGAAGTGGTTCTCCGCCCGAACGTTCACGATCTGCATGGCGAGCGGGGAGAACTCGCTCGCCGCCGGCTTCACGCAAGCCGCCTGCGAGGCGGGTGTCGCGGCCTGGGCCGCGCCGCTCGCGGGAAGCGGGCCGTTCTCGTCGGTGGTGAGCACGAGCCTCGGGAACGTCGGCTTCAACGGAAACGACGGCCTCTCGACGATCTCGTTCGAGGACCCGCAGCGCGCGCTTTCGGCCGGGACCCTCGCGGCGACGACGGTCGGCTATTACGACACGACCCAGACGATGACGACGAACGGGACGACGTTCTACGCCTTCACGGACGCCGACGTCGTCTTCAACAACGGCATCGACTTCACCTCCCTCGGCGACGCCCTGCAGAACGGGGCGAACGGCACCCAGTACGACATGGAGGGGATCGCCGTCCACGAGATGGGGCACGCGGTCGGGCTCGCCCACGACCCGGTCGAGGCGGCCACGATGTTCGCGACCGTCGAGGCCCATGACTACCGCAAGCGCACCCTCGACGACGTCGACGCGAACGGCGGGCGCCACATGTACGCAGCGGGCTCCCCGCCGGTGACCTTCGCGGCGGGGACGCAGCTCACGGTCGACACCGCCCTCCTCGGGCTCTCGACGGCGACCTTCAAGGCGAACTCGAAGGTCTACGCCCGGATCACGGTCCTCGACGAGAACGGGAACGCCGTCCCGGGCGCGAGCGTGACGGTCTCGGTCACGCGCCCGAACGGCGTGGTCCTGACCGGGACGGGCACGACCTCGAGCAGCGGGCGGATCACGTTCAACACGGGCACGGCCCAGGCGGGCGCCGGGGCGACGGGGGTGGGATTCATCCTCGACGTCTCGAACGTGGTGAAGGCCGGGATGAGCTACGCGAACGCGCCCGGAGCGGACGACACGCAGGTCTTCTAGGGCGGTCCGGCGGACGGTCTCGACCTCTCCGGTCCGCCATCGAGGCTTCCTTGTGATCCGGGGTCGGTCGCCCGCCGCGCGAGGCTGCCCCTTCCCCCTACTTCTTCTTGCGCCGGAATTCGGCCCGCAGGATTTGGGTCCAAGTGCCGTCCTCGTTCTGCAACGAGGAGGTC
>CBRGOK010000211.1:0-6509 GCA_967798035.1 uncultured bacterium | reverse complement strand
GGGCGACGGCGAGGCAGGCGACGACGAGGTCCTTCCCCTCGAGGAGGGTCTTCAGCCCTTCCCCCTCGAGCCGGAGGATCTTCCCGTGGTTGCCCGTGCCGAAGTAGGCCGCGCCGTCCGCGGTCACGCAGGAGGACCAGACGCCGATCTCCTCCGTCGCGAGCTTCGTCAACTTCATCCCGAGGGCGACTTCGCCGGAGGAGGAGACGACGACCCCCTCGAGCTCCCCCTTCGTGAAGGAGGGCTCCGTCTGGACGCGCCAGACGGTGGTCCCGCCGGCGGCGGCGGCGCCGGCGAGGGGGCCGAGGAGGAGCGCCCCGAGCGCGAAGTTCCGCCGTCTCACTGTCCGCCTCCCGTGTTCTTCACCTTGATCCTCACGCTCTTCTTTCCCGCCAGGACGTACCCGGTCGGCGTCTTCACGCGAAGCGTGTCGGGCGCGATCGTCACCCCGGCGGAGGCCGAGGAGAGGAGGGTCCCGAACACGGAGAAGGGGAGCTTGCGCAGGCTCTTCCCCTCCTGCTTCGTCCCGATCGTGCCGAGCTCGACGACCGTGACGAGGTCGCTCGAGAGGTATTGCGACTTGAGCCACCGCACGAGGTCCTCGACGTTCTTCGGCTCGGGGGCGTCGGGCTCGGTCGTCCGTCCCGCGCCGACCTCGATCTCGTAGGTCTCGGGGGGGAGGTTGGCCGGCAGCCGGAAGGTGACGTTCACCTTCTCGTCGGGGCGGTCGTAGGGGCGGAGCACCACGGAGAGGGTGACGTCGCGCCCCGCCTCGACCTCGTTCACGTCGGTCCAGGCGGCCTGGATCTCCGCCGTGCGCCGCTCCGGGACGACCTCGACGTCGGCCTCGACCCGCCGGATCTCGACCTTCCCGAAAGGGTTCTGCAGGAGCCGCGGGACCGCCGCCATCATCATGGGGGAGGCGACGCCGGAGGAGAGGACGCCGAGGTCCTCGAGCTCGATCGGGTCCCGCCTCCCGGCGAGCTCGATCCGGATCTTCGAGCGGACCGTCGCGAACCCCGTCACCGGCTCGGCCGACTCCGCGCAGGAGAGGAGCGCGCTCATCAGGAGGCCGGTCGTGAAGCTCGGGTGTCGGACGACCTCGACGTTGTAGTCCTCCTTCCACCCCGTCCGGGAGTTCCGGACGTGCAGGTCGAAGGGGACGAGCGGCGTCGGGCGGCCGAGCTCGCAGAGGATCGCCGACTGCTGGTCCCGCAGGAGGGATCCCGCCTGGGCGACGGGGGAGGACATCTTGTAGGCGTAGTTGAGGTCGGCGACGACGGTGTGGACCCAGGCCGAGGTGATCGGCATCGGCCACTCCCCTCCCTGGAGCATCGGGTGCCCGAAGGCGAGGACCGAGTCCCCGTCGCGCCAGGTCACCGTCCCGGTCCCCGTGGCGTCGAGGTCGCCGCGCATCAGCTGCACGCCGATCGACCCCCCCGGCTCGATCTCGATCCTCCTCCCCGGGTCGTAGGTGCCCCCTCCCCCCTGCACGACCGACAGCCCGTGAGGCTCGAGCTCACCGGCGAGGAATGCGGCCGCGCGGGGCGAGAAGCCCGACAGGAAGAGGGGGGTCGCGAGGGGGCGCAGCCCGGAGGCGAGCCCTCCGCCCGGCTTCCCCGGAGGGGAGGGAGAGGGAGGGGGAGCCGCCGAACCTCCCGCCACGGGGGTGGGGGAGAGAGGGCGGTCCCTCTCGCGCAGCATCGACTCGAGGGGGGTGATCCCGGTGATCGGGTCCTTCGGGAATCCCGAGAAGCCGTAGGCGAGCGCCCCGAGGCACTTCCACTCCCCGTCGTCGGGGTCCTGCAGGTAGACGGGGCTCCCCGACATCCCGTGGAGGATGCCGATGTGCTCGATGTCCTGGCCCGTGACGGAGGACTTGCCGAGCACGCGGACGAGGACGACGTCCTGGCGGGGGAGGTACCTCGGGATGACGTCGATCACCTCGAGGTCGAAGCGCTCGATCGTCGTCCCCTGCAGGACCGTCTTCATGTGGCCCCGCATCCCCGCCTTCACCTTCGCGAGCGGGAAGGGGCGCTCCCCCTTCCACGCCGTCCCCTCCCCGGCGGGGAGGAGGATGGAGGCTGCGAGGAGGAGGGAAAGGGTCGCGCTCATGCAGGGCCACCTCGGCGGGACGGCCGCGGGAGCTTCATCGGGGGACCTCCCGTATCGACACGCCCGGTCCGGGACGTGACGGGCCCCGGCGGGTTTCGGGAGCTTCGGGGAAGGGTTCCAAGCCGGCGGCTATTCTAGTGGCCCCCCTCGCCTCGTCCTACGCGCCCCGGTGGGAAGGGCGCTCCGATCTTGACTCGCGCACGCATCCCTGCGGGCCAGACCGCGACCTCGGGCTGGCCGATCCTGCACATCGGGGAGGTTTCCTCCTTCGAGCCGGAGACGTGGGACCTCCGCGTCGGGGGGATGGTCGACTCCTCCCTCCGTCTCGGATGGAAGGAGGTCGCCTCGCTCCCGACCGAGCGGCTCGTCGGCGACTTCCACTGCGTGACCGGCTGGACGAGGCTCGACCTCGAGTGGGAGGGGATCCGGCTCCGCGAGATCGCCGAGCGCGCGGGGCTGAAGCAGGAGGCCCGGTTCGTCCGCTTCACCGACGGCGGGCGCTACGACGCCACCCTGCCGCTCCCGCTCGCCCTCGGCGCCGAGGCGCTCCTCGCGACCCGCCAGGGAGGCGAGCCCCTCCTCCCCGAGCACGGCGGCCCGCTCCGGCTCGTCGCCTCGCGGCGGTACGGCTGGAAGTCGGTCAAGTGGGTCCGGACGATCGACTTCCTCGCCGAGGACCGGCTCGGCTTCTGGGAGGTCCGGGGCTACCCCAACGCGGCCGACCCCTGGCGCGAGGAGCGCTCCGCCTGAACGGAGCGGAGCGCGGTCCGCAGAAGGGGCTCGAGCCCGCGACGGACCCGGGCGTTGGGGTAGGCGACGAACGCGACAGCCGTCTCCAGATCGAGAGGGAAGTCGAGGGGCCTCCCGGACGGATCGAGGACCTTCGCCCCCGCTTCGAGGGGAACGAGGAGCGCGGCGAGGTCATACGGCTTCGCGGTCGCCCGGATCGAGCGGGGGAACAAGGGGCGAAGGTCCGCGGCCATCCGCAGCCTCCCCTCCGTGGCGTCGAGGAGGAGCCGCGCCGTCGGCCCGGCCATCCAGTCGCCGATCGCGCGGAAGTCTGTCCCGAACCGGCGGACGAGCCCTCGATGGAAGCGATCCTGCACCCGGGCGATCGGCGTCCGGTCGGCCGCGCCGAAGGCGGCGAACACGTGGAAGCCCGCCCCGGGGCGGGCCCGCCCGTCGGCCCGGTACCGCCGGCGCGACCGCAGTCGCCCGGTCGCCGCGTCGCGGATCTCTTCCCATGCCCCTCCTCCGCGCCTCGCCGCGAGCACCCGGATCGTCGGTGACCCAGGCAGCGGGATCTCTCCCTGGAAACCGAGGAACAGGTCCCGCGCGCGCGCGCCCCCCGCGCGCTCCCTCGCGAACCCGACGAGCGCCCACGCCGGGCCGAGCCGATGGGTCCGTTCGCGGCTCCCGTCGATCGGGTCGACGAGGACCCGCACGCGCGGCGTCCCCCGGCCGAAGCTCCGCTCCCCCAGGCCCTCGGCGACGAGGAGCGCCGGGCAGACGGCGCCGACTTCTCGGCCGAGGGCCTCGAGGGCCGCCTCCGCGAGGTCGTCGATCTGGAAGGAAAGGTCGGCCACCCCTTCGCGCGCCGCCCGGTCCGGATCGAGGCGCGCGCGCGAGACGGCGTCGAGGACGCGCCGGTGGAACCTTCGGGCGGCGGCGAGAAGCGGAGCGACCGGCGCGGGAGGGCGCATGCGGCGCGGGAGCGTAGGCCGCGCGCCCCGGGGCGACAACCGCACTAGCATCGGGAGACCTTGGTCTCGACCGCGCAGGCGTGTGGCCAGATCGAACTCTTCGCCGGAGAGGATCCGCCGGGGCTGCGCGTCGTCTTGCCGCTCCCGCTGTGCGTCCGCGTCCGCGTGCGGACCTCCGACGATGAGGTGTTCCGCGCGCACTGGCTCCTTCCGGGCCCCGCGCGGGGGGAGGTCGCTGTTCCCTTCGAAGAACTCCTCCCGGCGGAGGGGCACCCCGAGTACGCCTCGGTGCGCGCACGGTTCGACAGCATCCCCGGCGCCGGCCTCGGCGCCCGCATCCTCGGAGGGATTCCCCTCATCGGCCGGGAGCGGAAGGCGGTCCTCGACAGCGCGGCCACGGTCGAGGTCGAGGGGGATCTCCCCGCGGACCCGGCCTTGGGATTCCACGCCGCTCTCGAGGTCGCCTGCCTGAAGGGGATCCTGCGTGCCTACGGCGCCGACCTCCCCGATCGGGAGGTCGCGCGTCTCGCGCTGCGGGTCGGGCAGCTGATCGCGGGAGGGGAGGGAGACTTCGCCTCTCGCCTCGTCGCGACCTCCGCCCCCCCCGATTCCGTCGTCCCCGTCCGGGGCGAGGAACCGGGAGAAGCCGTTCCCCTCCCGAGCGGCGTCGTCCTCCTCGTCCTGCTGGGGCATGCGCCGGTTCGGTGGGAGCGCGCTCGGCAGGGAGAACCGGGGAAGAGCGAGACGCCGCGGGCGAACTCGTTCCTGGAGGCGCTCCGCCGGTCAAGCGGACCGCTGGGGGAGGAGGGCCTGCGTGCGCTCGGTCGCGCTCTGAGCGCGACGCCTCGCGCAGCCGACCAAGGCGGACGGCCCCCCGACGAGCTCGGCGGAGCGCTCGATCGACTCGGCCCCGAGCGGGGGATCTTCGGCGTCGCGGGGGCGAGCCCGGGCTCCCTCGTCGTGCTCGTCGACCCTCGAGGGGAATCGGCCGTGCGCGATCTGCTCGCCGGTTCGAGTGGAACCCGCCTCGCATGCCGGGTCGGGAAGTTCCCCCGCTAGGTGATCCTGAACCGATACTAGTGGTTCGCACTAACACCCGGTCGACGACGAGCGTCCCCCTCGTCGCCGCGGATCGAGGAAGCCCAGCCCATGGCAACCGTCGAAGTCTTCGCTCTCGCGGCCCTGACCCTCCTCCCGAGGGCTCTCCAGGGACCGGGGGGAGCGGATGCGCCGTCGCGCGGGAGTTCGGGCCGCCTCGAGTTCGCGTCCGCGCCCGGATCCCCCTTCCCCGTCGGCCCGATGGCGGGCCGGCCCGTCGTCGCGGACTGCAACGGGGACGGCAACCCCGACATCGTGGTCGCCTGCGGCAAGTGTTGCGGGTCGGAACCCGATCCGAAGAGCGGCCACCTCGCCGTGCTCCTCGGAAACGGCAGGGGCGGGTTCCGGCCGGCCGAAGGCTCCCCGATCGCCGTCGCGCCCTCCGTGAGGAAGGTCGCGCTCGGCGACGTGAACGGGGACGGCAAGATCGACGCGGTGGCCGCGCAACACGACAGCTACGACGTCACGATCCTCCTCGGGGACGGAAGTGGAGGGTTCCGGCCGGCCCCGGGTTCTCCGGTCGCGGCGGCTCAGGGGCGGAAGCCGCACACCCACGAGATCGCCCTCGCGGACGTGAACGCCGACGACCGCCTGGACGTGGTCACGACGAACGCCAACGACAACAGCCTCTCGGTGCTCCTTGGCGACGGGAAGGGAGGGTTCGGACCGGCGGAAGGATCCCCCTTCGCCACGGGCCGCCAGCCCTACGACGGAATCGCGATCCACGACATGAACGACGACGGCAAGGTCGATCTCGTCGTTCCCCTCCTCTCCGGGAACAAGGTCGCCATTCTCTTCGGCGACGGACGAGGCGGCTTCGCCGATTCGCCCGATTCGCGGTACGCCGTCGGCGATCGGCCCGGGTGCGCCGCCGTCGGCGATTTCAACGGCGACCGGAAGCCGGACATCCTCGTGACCCACGACGCCGTCGGGCTCGTCGACGTGCTGCTCGCCGAGGGCGGGGGGAAGTTCCGGTTCGCCGAAGGTTCCCCGGTCCGCCTCTCGACGCCCGTCTGGGGCATCGCCGTCGGCGACCTCGACGGCGACGGGGACGACGACGTCGCGCTGGGGGCGATGGGGGAGAACGAGCCGGCGGTGCTGCTCGGGAACGGAAACGGTCAGTTCGAGAGAGTCGAGGGCCTGCGGATCCGGACCGGCAGCTCGCCCGAGTACGCCGTCCTCGCCGACGTCAACCGTGACCGACGGCTCGATCTCGTCACCGGCAACTACCGGAGCGGCGACGTGGCCGTCTTTCTCTCGCGAGCGAGCGATCGCCGCGGTCGTTGACCGAGTCCTAGTCCGGAAGCGGGAGCCGGAAGCGGGCGAGCGCCTCCTCGGGGAGCTGGATGAGGACGGGGCCGGCGCGGGGAACGAGCCAGCGGAGGATCTCCTCCATCGACCCCGCGGACATCGCCGTGCACCCCGCCGTCGGGGCGGGCGCCCCGGACCCGGCTTTGCCCCTGTCCGCCGGGGCGCCCGACGCCTAGGATCCCTGGTCGCTCGTAGTCTTTCGGGGCCGTTCCGATGTCGAGGACCCCAGCTCTTCGTCGGGTGCTTCGTGATCCGGGGGGGGAGTTCGAGTTCGTGCGACAA
>CBRGOK010000210.1:0-6559 GCA_967798035.1 uncultured bacterium | reverse complement strand
CCCCGGGGGGGGAGGACACGCGGGGCTGCGAGGTCTGCCACGGACCGGGCTCCCGCCACGCGGAGGCGGCGGGGGTCCGCCGCCTCTTCACGCGCCCCGACGGGCCGCGCGCCGCAGGGATCGCGACCTGCCGCCCGTGCCACTCGGAGGTGGACCCGGTGAGGTTCCACTGGGAGAAGCCTCCCCTTCTCGCGGCCGAGTCCTGCGCCGTCTGTCACCGGGTGCACGCCCCTCGCGAGGAGGGGTGGAAGGCGGGGCTCTGGGCCGAGGGGGCCCAGAGGGAATTCGGAGGCTACGCGGGGGACGCGACCTGCCGGCGGTGCCACGCGCCGGCCTTCGGGGACCTCGGCGACACGAACCACCGGCCCCGTCCGGTCGACGCCGACGACCCGCCCCACCGCGGCTGCGAGGGGTGCCACGGACCGGGGGCCACCCACGCGGCGTCCGGGGGACGCAAGGCGCTCGAGGGAGGGCGCTTCCCGGGGGACGCAGCGTGCTTCGCGTGCCACCGGGAGGCGCAGCACTTCGCGCGCTGGCCGGGGAGCGACCACGCGCGAGCGGGGATCTCCTGCCGCGACTGCCACCCCGTCGCCCAGCCGTCGTTCCCGGCGAAGGTCCAGCGCGCATCGGACCGCTGCGCCACGTGCCATCCCGACGTCGCGGCGCAGTTCCGGCTCCCCACCCACCATCCCCTCCCGGAAGGGGCGATCCGGTGCACGGACTGCCACGATCCCCACCAGGGCTCGGCGCGGACGAACGACCTGGCGTTGGGGCGCGACGCCTGCGTCAACTGCCACCGCGAGAAGGCGGGGCCTTTCCTCTTCCACCACGAGGCGGATCGGGTCGAGGGGTGCGTCGTCTGCCACGAGCCTCATGGGTCGGTGAACCGCCGCCTCCTGACCCAGCCGACGACGCACACGCTCTGCCTCCAGTGCCACAGCGACACGCCCCTCTTCCACGACCAGACGCCCGGCTCCTTCTGGAGGCGCTGCGTCGACTGCCACGCCGAGATCCACGGCTCGCAGCTCGACCGGCTCTACTTCCGGTGAGCCCGCTCCTCGGCCTCGCGCTGGCGGCAATCGGGGCAGCGGGTCCTCGGGCGCAGGCGGAGGCGGGCTGCCTCGTCTGCCACCGCGCCGCGACTCGGAGCCTCCTCGCCTCCAGCCACGCGGGGCTCGATCCCGGCCGCCTCGAGGGGGGGCCGGCCCTCCCCCGGTTCGTCCCGGAGGTCCGCCCGAGACGGGAGTCGGCCTGCGTCGCCTGTCACGGGCCGGAGGCGAGCCACGTCGAGGACGCGAAGGCGCGGCGGTACGCGCCGGGCGCCTACCCGATCCCCGCGGGCGCGTGCGTCGCCTGCCATGCCGATCCGCAGCGCCTCCACCGGGGCGTGCGGGAGTTCCGCCCGGAGCGGTCCTGCGAGGGGTGCCACCGGGTGCACGTTCCGCGACAGGCCGCGGGATCGGTGGCCGCCGGCGAGCATGAAGGAGAGGAGCCGGCGGAGGGGTCGAGGGTCGGGCCGTTCGCGATCTCGGGCTTCGCGGACTTCGGCATCCGCGGCGTGCGGGTGTCGGGCTCGGAGGACCAGTACGAGCAGGACGTGAACCTGGATCCGGGGGCCCGCCTCCTCGGCGGTCGGATCGAGGGGAGGGCGGTCGAGGACGCGCCGGTCGACTCCTTCGTCCTCGCCGTGCGGGGGCTCTCGGATCCGCACCGCGCGGCCCGGGCCGAGGCCGCGAAGGAGGGGCGCTGGAAGGCGCGCGCCGACTGGAGTCGGGACGAGTACGTCTTCGCCACCCCCTCGGACTTCCACCGCCGGGACGGGAAGCGGGAGGAGGTGGAGGTCGCCGTCTCGAACGACCCCGCCCTCCCCGGGGATCCCACGCTCGGCTTCGACTACGCGCAGACCTGGCGGCGCGGCGACGAGCGCGGGACCCTCCTCGTCATCCCGTTCCTCATCTTCCCGGCGGACACGCTCCTCCAGCCGCCGAACAACCGGGTGAAGGAGACGGGGATCTCCCGGACCGTCGGCGGCAACCTGCGGTTCGAGCTCGGGGGCTTCGGGGTGTTCGTCCGTCCGGAGTGGCGGGAGCACGTCGCGGACGCGCGGATCCACTTCCAGGGATCGGCCCCGGTCGCGGCGGGGGTCGCGGTCTCGGAGCGCGACCTCGACGAGGAGATCCGGAACCGGGCTCCCGCGGTCACGGCGCGGGCCGCGCGGTCGTTCCTCGACGGCGCCGTCAACCTCGACGCGGGCTTCCGGTACGAGGAAGCGGAGGTCGACTCGGACCTCCACGAGAGCCTGGCCGGGACCACCCCCGGCGGGCCCTTCACCTCGCAGACGGACGCCCACGGATCGAGCCGCAGCCGCCGATCGGAGTTCGACGTCGAGGGGAGGGTGCGGCCCCTCGAGGGAGCCGAGCTGCGGCTGCGGGCCCTTCGGAGGGAGGAGGACGTCCGGAGCCGGCTCCTGTCGAACGTCTTCGTCACCCCCCCCGGGTTCCCGATCCCGTTCCCGTTCCGGACGAGCGTCGAGAGCATCGTCGAGGTGGCGCAGGCCGAGCTGCGGGTCCGGGCCGCGCCCTTCCTCGACCTGCGGATCGGGGGGGAGGGGTTCCGACAACGGCTCGACTACGTCGGCGCGACCTTCCCGAACGTCGCCCCGCCGCCCGACCGGATGACCACCGTCGGTCCCTCGGCCGGGGCGACGGTCCGGCCCGCGCGAGGCTGGACCCTCGACCTCGACTTCCAGACGGCGGACGCGTCCGACACCCTCTACGAGATCCAGCCCGAGGAGGCCGCCTCCTGGCGGGTCCGGCTCCGGGGGCGCGTGTCCTCCGACCTGCTCCTCCAGGGGTGGGTGCGGCGCCAGACCTCCCGGGTCGAGGACTACGTCGGCGAGTTCGGGGACCGGCTGGACGTCGACCAGAGGCTCGACGCGGCGGCCCTCACCCTCGACTGGCGCCCGCACCCCGACTTCGGCGTCTCCGCGGGGTACGCGCGCCAGAGCTTCGACCGGACCGCGGATGCGGCCTTCGCGGTCGCGGGGGCGACGACGCAGGGGGAGAGCGACGTCGAGGGGATCGTCAACGCGGGGACGTTCTCCTTCCTCGCCGACCTCACCGACCGGCTCCGGGCCCGATCGGCGATCGCCTACGAGCGGGCCTCGGGGGACTCCGCCTTCCGCTTCCAGGACCTCTCGGGAGCGCTCGAGTACGATCTGACCCGCCGCTGCCTCGTCGGGACGGAGCTGCGGTACGTCGAGTACGAGCCGCACGGGAACGGGCCGGAGACGGACGAGGGGTACGACGCTCTCCTCGCGCTCCTCTTCGCCCGGGTCTCCTTCTGAAGGGTTGACGCGGTCCGGCGGTCCGGCGAGTTTGACCTCCTCCCTTTCCCCATGGCCCCTCCGACCGTCCCTCCGCTCCTCTTCGCCCCGCTCCTCCTCGACAAGGTCTGGGGGGGAGGACGCCTGCCAGACGTCGCGGGGATCCCCGCGCCCCGGAACGGCAAGGTCGGCGAGGCGTGGATCCTCTCGGACCGTGGAGGGGCGCAGACGCGCGTGCGGGAGGGCCCCTTCGATGGCCGGACGCTCCGCTCCCTCCTCGAGGAGCACGCCTCCGCGATCCTGGGGAGGGGGGATCCCTCGGCTCCCTTCCCTCTCCTCGTGAAGTTCCTCGACGCGGCGGACCTCCTCTCGATCCAGGTCCACCCGGACGACGAGGCCGCCCGCCGCGAGGGGGAGTCGGATCGCGGCAAGCACGAGGCCTGGATCTTCCTCTCGCTCGGGAGCGGGGCGAGGGTGTTCGCGGGCCTCCGACCGGGAGTCGGGAAGGCGCGGTTCGAGGCGGCGCTGCGGGAGGGGGCGGCGGACTCCGCCCTCCGGAGGGTGGAGGTGCGCGCCGGGGACGTCCTCCCGGTCCCGGCCGGGACCGTGCACGCGATCGGCGACGTGGTCGTCCTCGAGGTGCAGACGAACTCGGACCTCACCTACCGGCTCTCGGACTGGGGGAGGCTCGGCGAGGGAGGGCGATCGCGCCCGCTCCACGTCGAGAAGGGGCTGCGGGTGCTCCGGGACGACTCGAGACCCGATCCAGTCCGGGGGGGGCCTGTCTCCCTCGCGAACTTCGTCCTGGCCTGGGTCGAGGGGAAGGGGCTCGTCGCCGGAACGCCGGCGCGCCCGACCGTCGTCGTGCCGCTCCGGGGGGAGGGGAGTCTCCGATGGGAGGGGGGGGAGGGGGGGAAGAGGCGATGGTCGCGCGGAGAGGCCTGGCTCCTCCCGGCCGCGTGCGGAGAGGTCCGGTTCGAGGCGGAGGGCGGCCCCGGCGCGTGGGCCCGGGCGACCCTCTCGGAGGCCGCGTCGTGACCGGGCCCCTCGTCCGGCTGAACCGGCTCCTCGCGGAGAGGGGAGCGGCCTCGCGCCGACATGCGGACGACCTCGTGAGGAAGGGGGTCGTCTCCGTCGACGGGAAGGTCGTCACCGAGGTCGGGACGCGGGTCCCGGCCGACGCGCTCCTCGAGGTGGAGGGGAGGTCGCTGCCGGCTCGACCCCGCGTCTACCTCGTCCTCAACAAGCCGACCGGCGTCCTGTGCACGAACGCCCCGGAGGAGCGCCGGCCCCGCGCGATCGACCTCGTCCGGACCCCGGCCGGGACGCGCCTCTTCTGCGTCGGTCGCCTCGACCTCGACTCGCGAGGGCTCGTCCTCCTCACGAACGACGGCGACTTCGCCGCCCGGGTCCTCCATCCCCGCTATGGCGTGCCCCGGACCTACTGGGTTCGGGTGAAGGGCCGGATGACGCCGGAGGCGATCGCCGCACTCGGCCGCGGAGTCTGGCTGGCGGAGGGGCGGACGGGCCCCGTCCGGGTGCGGATCGACCGTCGGACCCGGGACTGGAGCATGTGCCTCGTCACGGTGCGGGAGGGGATGAACCGCGAGCTGCGCCGCATCTTCGCCCGCGTGGGGTTCCCCGTCCTCGAGCTCACGCGGACGAGGATCGGCCCCGTCTCGGTCCGGGGACTTCGTCCGGGCCAGGCGCGCTCCCTCACCCGCGCGGAAGTCGAGGGCCTGCTCCGCCCCGCCGCGAGCCTCGCGGCGGCCCCGCCGGCGTCCGTCGGAGGGCGGGCGAAGACCGGCCCGGCCGGGAGAGGAAGGTCCCGGGAGCGGTCCAGGCGGCCGGCGCGCTCCCGGGCCGGCCCCCTCCGGTGAGGGGGAACCTCCGGACCCTCCCGGCGCCGGTCCGCCAGGCGCGCCTCGGCAACGGGCTGACGGTCCTCGCCTGCCGGCGGCCGGGGCATCCGATCGTGGCGTGCATGGTCTGGTACCGCGTCGGCGCGCGCGACGAGGGGGAGGGGGAGACCGGGACGGCCCACTTCCTCGAGCACCTGACGTTCAAGGGGACGCGCCGATACGGCCGGGGCCTCATCGACGCGGTCACGGCCCGGCTGGGCGGCTACAACAACGCCTTCACCGACCACGACGCGACCTCCTACGTCTTCTTCTTCGCGTCGGACCGATGGGAGGCGGCCCTCGAGATCGAGGCGGACCGCATGCGGGACTGCCGCCTCGACCCGGAGGAGTTCGAGGCCGAGAGGCGGGTCGTCCTCGAGGAGATGCGGATGTCCCAGGACGATCCCTGGCGCGACCTCTACCAGGAGGCCTCCGCCGCCCTCTACCTCGCGCACCCCTACCGACGGCCGGTCCTCGGGTGGGAGGGGGAGATCCGCCGGGCGAGCCGCGGGAGGGTCGTCGACTTCTACCGGCGCCACTACCGGCCCGAGAACGCGACGGTCGTCCTCGTCGGGGACCTCGACCCGGAGGAGGCGGTCGCCCGCGTGCGACGCGCGTTCGGGAGGATCCGCCTCCCGGCGGCCTCGCGAGGGGAGGCGTCTCCCCCGCTTCCGGAGCCCCCGCCCCGCGGGGAGAAGCGGGTCCTCCTCGCGCGGCCCGACGCCGTCGCCCGGCTCCTCGTCGCCTACCGCACCTGCCGGATCGGCGAGCCGGAGGACGCGGCCCTCGATGCCGTCGGGTCGATCCTCGCCTCGGGCCGCTCCTCCCGCTTCTACCGGCGCCTCGTCCTCGGACGGCAGGTCGCGACCGGCGTCTCCGCGGACAACGACACCCGGGCCGACGGAGGGGCCTTCTGGATCTCCCTCGAGGTGCGGCCCGGCCTTCCTCCCGAGCGCGCCGAGGGGGCGCTCCTGGCGGAGGTCGAGCGGTTCGTCCGGCGGGGTCCGCGGCGGGACGAGCTGGAGCGCGCGAAGCGGGCGCTCCTCGCCGCGTGCCAGTTCCAGTGGGAGTCGGCCGGCGACGTCGCCGAGGAGCTCGGGCATTACGCCGCCCGGACGGACTGGCGCGAGATCCGCCGCTACGTCCCCGACGTGCTCCGGCTCGACCGCGGGGCGGTCCGCCGGGCGGCGGCGAGGTTCTTCCGGCCGGAGAACCGCGTGGTGGCGCTCGCCCGCAGGGCGCGCCGTCCGTTCGCAGGGCCGTTTGGGGAGGATCCGGCGCCGCCGCCCCGGCTCCCGGCGGACCGGGGAGGGAGGCCCTCGCCGGCCGTGCC
>CBRGOK010000209.1:0-6587 GCA_967798035.1 uncultured bacterium | reverse complement strand
AACATCGCGGCGGGAACCAAGGACCTCCTCGTCCGGCTGCCCAAGGTCCCGTGAACGTCGGCGGTCACCCGGTTCCTGGCATCCGGCCGAGGCGTTACCATCGGATCGTCCGACGATGAAGGGACGGCCGGTCCATGGATGACCTCGGGAAGACGCTCGTCGACGGCGGCGCGGTCCGGGAGACGGGGCGCGCCACCGTCCTCGTCGCGACCGGTCCGCTGAAGGGGACGACGTACGACCTCGCCTCGGAGGTCGTCACGGTCGGCCGGCAGGCCGAGAACTCGATCTGCATCCCCTCGGAGCGCGTGACGCGGAGGCACTGCACGATCCGGCTCCAGCCGAACGGACGGTGGGCGCTCAAGGACGAGGGATCCCTCAACGGGACCTTCGTGAACGAGAGGCGCCTCCCTCCCGAGACGTGGCGCGAGCTGGTCCACGGGGACTCGATCAAGGTCGCGGAGACCGTCCTCTTCTTCAGCGACCCCCGGAAGGGAGATGGGACCGCGTCCGGCGACGCGATCCGGATTGACCAGCACGCCGCGCATCTCGAGGCGAAGCGACTCCTCGCCGGCTTCACGGATCTGCGCTCGATCTCCCGCTCCTCCCGGTCTTCCTGACCGGAGGCGCCCTCAGCGGCCGTAGAGGCGGGGAGGGAGCCCCGCGTTCGAGAGCTGCTCCTTGAAGGCGCGCCGCGCCCAGAGGTAGTTGAAGGGGACGACGTCCATCTCGAACATCCCGCCGCGCTCCATCCGTGGGTTGAGGGGGACGAACCGGCATCCGGGCGTCGCCCGGGCCCGTTCGAGCTGGTGGGTCCAGGCGTCGTCCTCCGCGCAGTGAATCCCGGCGAGGAGGCGGTTCAGGAACCCCTTCGGCGGTTGCGTCCTCCCCTCGCTGTCGAAGTGGGTGCAGAGAACGAAGAGATGGGTCGCCCGCCCGGAGCGCACATGCTCCTCCTGGATCGAGAGGAGGGGCGTCTTCTCGACGATCCCGCCGTCCATGTAGCCGTAGTCGGCTCCGTTCCAGTCGGGGACGGGGAAGAAGACCCCCGGGACTGCGGTCGAGGCGAGGACCGCCTGCAACAGGGGACCCTCGCGGAAGACGACCTTGCGGCAGCGGCCGTCGTCCGTGCACGCGATCGCCCGGAATGGGATGGAGCACTCCTCGATGCGCTGGACGGGCATCCCCCGCTCGAGGGCCTCCCGGATGTGGCGCCCCCGGATGAGCCCTTCCGGAAGCCCTCCGCGACGCAAGAGGCGGAGGAAGAGCTCTCCGTACGCGAAGTCGAGGGGCCGGCGCGCACGGACGCGCATGCGCTCGAGGATGTCCCGCCCGGGGAGGCCCCCGGCCCACGCCGCCCCGACGACCGCTCCGGCGGAAGTGCCCCAGACCTCCTTCACGTGGGGGCGCAGGCCGAGCTCGTCGAGGAGGACCGCGAGCGCGCTGTTCCCGGCCAGCCCGTGGGCCGCCCCTCCCCCGAAGCCCACCGCGAAGTGGTTGTTCGGGCTCGTCGCGAGACGCGTGAGGACCCGGTAGTCGGCGGGATCGGGAGGAGCGAGGATCTCCTCCTGCCGGTCGAGGACGTCGCGGCTCGTGTCCAGCGGGGGTCTCGCGTGAGCGAAGGTGGTTCAGCCGGAGCCGGAGGCCCGCGAGCGGAGGAAAGCCCTCACGTGGGCCATCGCGCGACGATCCCCCGGAGCGTGTGGCTGATCTCGTGGTCGGGGTGGCGCCGCACGAAGAGGTCCCGGCTCTCGATCGCGGCGAACTCCTCGCTCAGGGGGACCATCCCGATCACCTCGTGTCCGAAGGCCTCCTGGACCCTCGCCCGGAGGCGATCGCGGTCGGCGCGGGAGAGGACCTTGTTGACCACGAGGAAGGTGTGGGGGATGTCGAGCTGGCCCGCCACCTCCTTCAGGATCGCCGTCCCCTGGTAGTCCTGCTCGTCGGGCCTGAGCACGATCAGGAGGACGTCGGAGATCGCGGTCGCGAGGAGGGTCTCCTTGTTGAGACCGGGGTGCGTGTCGATCAGGAGGTAGTCGAGGTCGAGGGCCGTGAGGAGCTGGTCGATGTGGGAGTTCAGGCGCCGGATGTCGTAGCCGTTCTCGATGACCCGGGTGATCGCCTCGGCGGTCAGGGAGGCGGGGACGAGGTAGATGCGTCCGGTCGACTCCGGGCAGACCCGCGGGGTGGCGTCGTAGGCGGTCTCGCGGAGCTCCGCTCGGCCCCAGAGGAAGTCGAGGAGCGTCAGCCGGATCTCCCCCTCGCGATAGCCGAAGAGGACGTGCACGCCGGGGGACTGGAGGTCGCTGTCGAGGACGGCGACGCGCTTGCCCTGCTCGGCCGCGCAGACGGCGAGATTCGCCGTCAGGTTCGATTTCCCCGTCCCCCCCCGGTACGAGTGGACGGTGACGATCTTGCGCGAGCCCATGCGTACCCGGCGGTCGGGGACCCCTTTTCTCACCCGGGGCCCGGAGTATACGGCGGTCGCCGCGGAGCCCTCTCACCGCCGCGAGGGGGGCGAGGGAGATCCGGCCCTCGACGGCGCGCTCGGACGGCCGGGGACCGGGCGGAGGAGGAGCCCCCTCTCGCGGAAGTCCTCCAGCGTCGCGCGGATCGCCCCGTCAATGGGCGAGGGGCGCCAGCCGAGCTCCCGCTGCGCCTTGGCGGAGTCGAACCAGAGGAACCGCCCGAGCGTGGCGAGGGCCTCCGGACGGACCCTCCGCCCCACGACCCCGAGCCGGTCGAGGCCGCGCAGGGCGCGGACGAAGGCGGGGAGGAGACCCCCCGTGATGCTCCGGCCGGGCGGCCGCACGCCGGAGATCCGGGCGATCCGCTCGAAGAGCGCGCCGTAGTTCAGGTTCTCCGAGCCGAGGATGTAGCGCTCGCCGGTCCGCCCCCGCTCGAGGGCGAGGAGGTGCCCCGAGACGACGTCCTCGAACCCGACGCAGTTGATCCCGCCGGGAGGGACGAACGCGATCCGGCGCTTCGCGACGGCGAGGACGATCGCGGAGGCGTTGCCGCGGCCGAACCCCGGGCCGAGGACGACCGAGGGGTTCACGATCACGGCATCCAGGCCCCGCTCGACCGCCCGGAGGACCTCCGTCTCGGCCTCGCGCTTCGTCTCGAAGTAGCCGATGTCGAGGAAGGAGGCGTTGTAGGGGGAGGTCTCGTCGAGGAGGACCGGCCCCTCGCAGATGCCGACGGCCGCGACGCTGCTCGTGTGGACGAATCGGCGCGCCCCCACCCGCAGCGCGGCGGCGGCGACCGCCCGGGTGCCCCGGACGTTCGCCTCGAACTGCCGCCGGCGGTCGCGCCGGCTGTAGGAGAGGTCGGCCGCGACGTGGAAGACCGCCTCGGCCCCGGCGGCGGCGCGCGAGAGCGCCTCCTCGTCCGTGATCCCCGCCCCCACCCACTGGACGGGGAGGTCGGCGAGGTGGTCGACCCGCGAGCGCGCCCGGCGGAGGGCCGTCACCTCGTCCCCGCGGGCGACGAGCGCGCGGAGGAGGGCCGACCCGACGAACCCGGTCCCGCCGGTGAGGAAGACCTTCAAGCCTCGAGGGCCCCGGTGAGGTCCGCCTGGAGCTCCTCGGGGGGCTCCAGGCCGACGGAGACGCGGATCAGCCCGTCGGAAATCCCGGAGCGGGCGCGCTCCTCGGGGCCCGAGTGGGCGTGGGAGGTGTGGACCGGGAGCGAGGCGAGCGTCTCGATCCCGCCGAGCGAGACTGCCCGCCGGATCCGGCGGAAGCGGTCGTAGACCCCCTTCGCGGCGTCGAGGCCCCCGGCGACCTCGAAGCAGAGGACGGCGCCGAAGACTTTCATCTGCCGCCGGGCGACGTCGTGGTCGGGATGACCGGGGAGGCTCGGGTGGTGGACCGCCCGGACGGGTCCTCCCCGGCGCCGCACGTCGTCGAGGAAGCCGGCGAGGCGGCCCGCCGTCTGGGAGGCCGCGGTGACGCGCAGCTCGAGCGTCCCGAGGGAGCGCTGGACGAGCCAGGCCGTGTCGGGCCCCAGGATCCCCCCGGTCCGGCGGCGGAACGCCGCTATCGGCTCGAGGAGCTCGTGCCGCCCGGAGACGATCCCGCCGAGCGCGTCGGAGTGGCCGCCGAGGAATTTCGTCAGGCTGTGCATGACGAGGTCGGCGCCGCAGGAGAGCGGACGCTGGAACGGCGGGGGACAGAAGGTCGCGTCGACGGAGAGGATCGCCCCCGCCTTCCTCGCCGCCGAGGCGATCGCGGGGAGGTCGACGACTCGACCGAGGGGGTTCGTCGGCGTCTCGACGTGGAGGAGGCGCACCCCCCCCTCGATGGCGGAGGCGAGGGAGCGGGGATCGAACGGGTCGAAGGGGCGCGCCTCGATCCCGAACCGCGGGGCGTCCACCTGGAGCATCGCCGTCATCCCGCCGTAGACGTCGCGGCTCGCGGCGATCCGGTCGCCGGACCGGCAGTGGGAGAAGACGATCGCGTGCAGGGCCGCCATCCCGGAGGAGAAGCAGACCGCGCCGTCGGCCCCCTCCAGCTCGGCGACGCGCGACTCGAGACCCCGGCCGTTGGGGCTGCCGTGGCGGGGGTAGAACTCCCCCGGGGCCTCCCCCACCCCGACGGCCCGCACCTCCTCGGCGGAGCCCTTCTCGAAGGTCGTCGAGCGCGTGACGTCGGGCGAGAGGGGGCCGCCGCGCCGGGAATCGTCCCGGCATCCGTAGTCTCGATGCTTCATGTCGCTCCTTCCTCGCGGTCGGGGCCGTCCGCCGCGAGCGGGATCGTCACCAGGGCGCTCGTCCCCCGGCCGGGGCGCGGCTCGAGCGCGATCGTCCCGCCGAGATCGGCGACGATGCGCCGGCAGATCGCCAGGCCGAGGCCCGTCCCCGTCGTCTTCGTCGAGAAGTAGGGCTCGAACAGCCGGGCCCGGACCTCCTCGGGGATCCCCGGGCCGTCGTCCTCGACCCGCAGGATCGCGCTCTTGCCGTCGCGGGCGACCTCCAGCCGCACCCCTCCCCCCTCCCCCGCCGCCTCGAAGGCGTTGTCGAGGAGGTTGATGAAGAGGCGCCGCAGCTCCTCGGAGTCGGCGACGACCTCCGCCTCCTCGAGGGAGGTCTCGAAGCGCACGCGCCGCTCCGCCGCCCATCCGGCGTACATCTCGGGGAACTCCCGGGCGACCTGGGCGAGGGAGAGCCGGCGCGGGGAGCGGCGCGGCCCCCCCGCGAAGGCGGAGAAGTCGCTCGCGATCTTCTGGAGGCCGTCGATCTGGCGGAGGAGCGTCCCCGTCGTGCGCTCGAGGACGCGGTCGAAGTCGCCCGGGTGCTCGCGGTGCGCGCGCTGGAGGAGGCTCGTCGAGAGGCGCATCGGGGTGAGGGGGTTCTTGATCTCGTGGGCGATCTGGCGCGCCATCTCCCGCCAGGCCGCCTCCCGCTCCGCCCGGACGAGCCGCTCGCGGTGGCTCGCCACCTCGGAGGTCATCCGGTTGAAGGAGGCGGCGAGCGCGCCGACCTCGTCGCGGGTCCCGACCTCGACGCGCCCGGAGAGGTCCCCCGCGGCGACTCTTTCGGTGAACTCGGCGAGGCGGCGCAGCGGCCGGACGAAGGCCCGGGACAGGAACCAGGTCGCGACGAGGAGGGCGCCGAGCCACACGACCGTCGTGCGGGTGAGCGCGGCGCCGAACTCGCGGGCGGTCCGGAAGATGTCCTCGTCGTTGATCCCGATCCCCACGACCCACCCGAACCCCCCCTCCTCGGGCCCCTGGCAGTGCTTGAAGGCGGCGCTCTTCCCCGTCCCGGGCGGCCACTCGTAGCGCGGGAAGACCCCCCACTTCTCCGCGCGCGCCGCCTGGGTGAGCTGCGGCAGGGAGATCGGGGGGCTCGACACGCTCATCCCGTAGAGCCTCGGCTCGGCGTGGCCGATCACGGTGTCGGCGTCCGCCTTCCAGAGGAAGGCGTAGCCCGAGGGGTAGAACTGGGGCCCGCGCAGGTCGCGGAAGTACTCCTTCGCCCGGTCGAGGACCTCCCCCTGGACGAAGGACCAGTCCATGAGGCTGTACCAGACGCCGAGGATCTCCCCCTCCTCGGCGAGGTCGCGGATCGGGGCGGCGAAGCCGACCGAGTACTCGGAGGAGTGCTTCGGAGCGGCGGCGGGGTCCTCGTGGGTCAGGGGGGAGACGTGCCAGTCCTCCCGGACCGTCTCGCCCCGCCGCGCCCGGGCGAACCAGTCGAACCCGGCGACGGACCCGTTCTGCAGCCTCCCTGCCCAGGGGGGGGAGAGGGAGGGGTCGTGGAAGTAGATCGTGTTCGTCGCGACCACCTTCCCCTCCCGGTCCGCCACGAGGAGGACCTGGTAGACCCCCTTCACCTCCCCGAAGTGGTTCAGCTGGTCGACGAGGCTCCTCTTCGTCGCCTCGTCGCGGGCGGGATCCCTGAGGAGGCGCGCGGCGTCGGCCGAGGTCGACCAGATCGCGAGGTCCTTCTCCCGCTCCGCGACGAGGAGGTCGATCTTGTCGGCGAGGTCGGAGGCCTTGCTCTTGAGGAAGTACTCGACCACGTCGGCCGAGAGCCGGGTCTCCATCTGGTCGCGGACGAGGACCGTGAAGGCGAGGAAGGGGAG
>CBRGOK010000208.1:0-6595 GCA_967798035.1 uncultured bacterium | reverse complement strand
GGGCCCTCCGCGGCGGAAACCGGCCGGCGCTCGGGCTCGATCATGCCCCCCCCCTCCTGATTCCCCCCCCAGGACTCATCCCCCCCCCAGGACCGCGAGGAAGGCCTTCTGCGGGATCTCGACCCCTCCGACCTGCTTCATCCGCCGCTTCCCCTCCTTCTGCTTCTCGAGGAGCTTCCTCTTCCTCGTGACGTCGCCGCCGTAGCACTTCGCGAGGACGTTCTTCGCCATCGGCCGGATGCTCTCCCGCGCGATGACCTTGCCGCCGATCGCCGCCTGGAGGGCCACCTCGAACAGGTGGCGGGGGATCTCCGTCCGCAGGCGCTGGAGGACCTTCCTCCCGCGGTACTCGGCGTGCTCCCGGTGGACGATCGTCGAGAGGGCGTCGACCTCCTCCCCCGCGACGAGGATGCGCAGCTTGACGAGGTCGGCCTCCTCGAACCCCTGCAGCTCGTAGTCCATCGTCCCGTAGCCGCGGGTGACCGACTTCAGCCGGTCGTAGAAGTCGTAGAGGATCTCGGCGAGCGGCAGGTCGTAGACGAGCATGACGCGCGTGGGGGAGAGGTACTCCGTCTTTACGTACCGCCCGCGCCGCTCCGTGCAGAGCCCCATCATCGGCCCGATCGCGTCGGCCGGAACGAGCAGGCTCACGCGCATGATCGGCTCGAGGAAAGCCTTGTAGTAGTGGGCCTCGGGGAGGTCCGAGGGGCGGTGGATCCGCTCGCGTTCCCCGTTCATCCGCTCGATCTCGTACGTGACGGTGGGGGCCGTCTGGACGAGGTCGATGTTGCTCTCCCGCTCGAGCCGCTCCTGGATGATGTCCATGTGGAGGAGGCCGAGGAACCCGCACCGGAAGCCGAAGCCGAGCGCCGCGGAGGTCTCCGGCTCGAAGGTGAAGGAGGCGTCGTTGAGGCGCAGCTGCTCGAGGGCCCGGCGCAGGTGCTCGTAGTCCCCCGGACTCGTCGGGTAGAGCCCGCAGAAGACCATCGGCTTGGGCTCCTCGTAGCCCGGGAGGGCCGCGACCGCCGGCCCGTCGGCGAGGCCGATCGTGTCGCCGATCCGCACCTCCTGGAGCCCCTTGATGTTCGCGATCACGTACCCGACCTCCCCCGCCGCGAGGTCGCTCGTCGCGTAGGGCCGGGGGCGGAACTTCCCGACCTCCTCGACCTCGTAGACGGTGCCGGTGCCGAGCATACGGATCTTCGCCCTCTTCGCGAGCCGCCCGTCCACCACGCGGACGTAGACCACCACCCCGCGGTACGTGTCGAACTTCGCGTCGAAGAGGAGCGCCCGCAGCGGCGCCGCCGGATCCCCCTTCGGCGCCGGAACCCGGTCGATCACCGCCTCCAGCAACTCGGCCGCCCCGGCTCCGGTCTTCGCGCTCACGCGCATGACCTCCGCCCGCTCGAGCAGCAGCGTGTGCTCGATCTCCTCGATCACCTCCTCGGGCCTCGCCTGCGCCAGGTCGACCTTGTTGAGCGCCGGGAGGATCGTCAGCCTCGCCCCCATCGCGAGGTTCGCGTTCGCGACCGTCTGCGCCTCCACCCCCTGCGCCGCGTCGACGAGGAGGATCGCCCCCTCGCACGCCTGGAGGGCCTTCTGGACCTCGTAGGAGAAGTCGACGTGCCCGGGGGTGTCGATCAGGTGGAGGACGTACTCCGCCGTCCCCCCCTTCGGGTCGAGGCGGTCCCGGGTCTTGTAGGTCATCGCGACCGCCGAGGCCTTGATCGTGATCCCCCGCTCCCGCTCGAGGTCCATGTCGTCGAGGACCTGGTCCCGCCGCTCCCGCGCGTCGATCGTCCCCGTGATCTCGAGGAGACGGTCGGCGAGCGTCGACTTGCCGTGGTCGATGTGGGCGACGATGCAGAAGTTGCGGATGTAGCGGGGGTCGGTCACGGTTCAGGGGCGGGCCCCGAGGACGACGGCGAGCCCCGCCGCGAGCGCCCGGAGGGCCGCCCCGCGGTGGCTCACCCGGTCTTTCTCCTCGGGTTTCAGCTCGGCGAAGGTAAGCCCCAGTGGAGGAAAGAAGAAGAGGGGATCGTAGCCGAAGCCCCCGGCTCCCCGCGGCGCATCGAGCATCCGGCCCTCGGCCGACTCCTCGACCGCGAGGCGGATCTCCCCCGCCGGGTCGGCGAGGGCGAGCGAACAGACGAACCGGGCCGTGCGCCGTTCGGTCGGCACCCCGGCAAGCTCGGAGAGGAGCTTCCGGTTGTTCGCCCCGTCGTCGGCGCCCTCCCCCGCGTACCGCGCGGAGCGGACGCCCGGCCTCCCGCCGAGCGCGTCGACGCACAGGCCCGAGTCGTCGCCGAGCGCCCACCGACCCGAGGCCCGCGCGAAGGCCGAGGCCTTCTTTGCCGCATTCGCGGCGAAGGTCTCCCCGTCCTCCACGACCTCGAGATCCACTCCCGCCTCGTCCGCGCCGAGCACCCGGATCGGGAGTCGCGCGAGGAGGCGGCGCAGCTCGGTCGCCTTCTTCGGATTGCGACTCGCGACGAGCACCTCCACCGCCTCCGGCATGGGGAGGAACCCGCCCCTAGCGGGCGCGGGCGAGCCCGAGGGCGGAGGCCTGTGCGTCGAAGAGCCGGTCGATCCCCTTGCGCGCGAGGTCGAGCATCGCGTCGAACTGCGGGCGCCCGAACGGCTTCTTCTCCGCGGTCCCCTGGACCTCGACGAACTCGCCGGCCCCGGTCATCACGACGTTCATGTCGACCTCGGCGCCGGAGTCCTCGGCGTAGCAGAGATCGACGACGGGGTTTCCCCCGACGAGCCCGACGGAGATCGCCGCGACCTGGGTCTGGATCGGCCAGCGCCGCAGCAGCCGCTGGTGGTCGAGGTCGAGCATCGCGTCGTAGAGGGCCACGTACGAGCCGGTGATGGCGGCGACCCGCGTGCCGCCGTCGGCCTGGAGGACATCGCAGTCGATCCAGACCGTCCGGTCGGGCATCGCCTTGAGGTCGACGATCGTCCGCAGCGCCCGTCCGACGAGACGCTGGATCTCGACGCTCCGTCCGTCGGGCTTCGCGCTCCGGCCGTCGCGCATCTTCCTCGGACCGGGCGTCGCGGAGGGGAGCATCGAGTACTCCGCGGTGAGCCACCCCTGCCCCGTCCCGAGAAGGAACGGCGGGACCCCGTCCGTCACCATCGCCGTGCAGAGGATCCGGGTCTTGCCGAGCTCGATCAGGACCGAGCCCGGGGCGAACTCCGTGAATCCCCGCCGGATCGCGACCGGGCGGATCTCGTCGGGCTTCCGCCCGTCCTTTCTCTGGGCTCCCAAAGGCTGCATCCCCCCGCAAGTAAGCGGGGACCCTGGTCGAGGGTCCCCGAGCGCGCGGGAGGCAGATTCTAGGGCCGGACGGCGACGAGCCTCAAGCACCGCAGGACGCCGGGGTCGCGACGAGGGCGTCGCCCGCGAGGGGAACCAGGGCCCACCTGCCGCTCGATACCCCGGGGCCCTCCGCCCGCGGCGCTACTTCACCTCGTAGAACTTCCCTTTCCACCCGACGAGCACCCTCGGCCCGAGGGCGAAGACCGGGGCGAGGTCGGGCTCGCGCGCGAGGAGGGCGAAGTACTCCTCGGAGAGGAACGCGACGGGGACGATCTTCTCCCGGTCCTGCTCGGTGAAGGCGGTGTCCATCCAGACCGAGGCGACGAGGTGGAAGACCTTGGCGCCGACGCGGCGGACGGAGGACTGGAGGGCCTCGACGGGCCGACCCGAGCGGCCTCCGCTGCTGCCCCCCGCGGCCCGCCTTCCTCCGAACGCCGCTCCGTAGTGAGTTCGGCTGAATCCGCCTGTGGTATCGCCGACCGTCTCCTCCTTGAGCCGCTTCGCTTCCAGGCTCTCCTCCACCGCCTTCCCCCCGGACGCGGCGAGCCCGTAATGCCCCGTGGAACCGACCCCGACACCGTCCGCCTCCCTGTCGATCGGCTCGCGGACCGGAAGACCGTCCGGGGTCGCCGGCGCGGCGGTCGGAGTGCCGGTCGCTCCGACGCCCGCAGCGGTCGCCCCCCCCTCCTCGACCCGGCGGCCCGCGGTCCATCCCCCCGTCGAGCCACGGGGCAAGTTCCCCAGATCGGAGGGGGACCCGCGATCCGGCGGAGGTGTCGTCCCGGCGGCGACCCCGGCGCTCCTGGGGCCCGTCCACGTGGAGGAGAGGCGGCGCCGCTCCTCGCGGACGAGGTAGGAGGTGTAGGGGGTGACGATCCCGTGCTCGCGGGCGAGGCGCTTCACCTCCTCGACGAGCTCGGTGTTCTCCCCGTGGAGACGGATCTCGTCGAGGAGGTAGCCGACCTTCCGCGAAGCCCAGGTCGCGCGGATCGAGTCGTTGCGGGCCTCGACGGCGGGGAGGTTCACGGAGTAGGTCCACTCGCGCTCGCCGTCTCCGAATCGTCCCCGCAGCCGGAGGCTCGCCGCTCCCTCCCCGCGGAACCTCCCGGCGACGACGAGGGGCGAACCGCGAAAGAGGTCGGGCAGCCGCTTCGGATAGACGTCGCGGGTCTCCGCCCCTTCGAGGAAGAGGAGGGGGTCGGAGAGGATCGGGTGAGAGACCTTCTCGACGAGGGAAGCGACCTTGAGGTCGATCGCCTCCCCCTCGGCCACGTACTCGCGCGCGGCGCGCGTCTCCTCCGCGAGGGTGTCGAGGAGTCGGGTGTTCACGTCGACCCCGACGCCGAAGACGAAGATCCGCGCGCGCGCGACGTTCCTCTGGCGGACCTCCGCGAGGAGGGTCTGCTCCTCGATCGTCCCGACCGTCGGAAGGCCGTCGGTGAGAAGGAAGAGCATCGTCAGGCGGCCCGGCTCGCCGGGAACGGCGAGGGCGCGCTGGAGGGCGTCGCCGAGGTTCGTCCCGCCGCGCGCCTCGAACGCGTCGATCCAGGCGCGGGCGGCCTCCACGTTCCCGGGAGTCGCGGGCACGGGACCCTCCCGGAACGCCTCCGCGTCCGTCGCGAAGCGGACGAGGTGGAAGCGATCCCCCGGGTTCAGGCCCGCGAGCGCGTCGCGAAGCGCCCCCTTCGCCTGCGCGATCTTCTCCCCCTCCATGCTTCCGGAGGTGTCGAGGACGAAGACGACGTCCTTCGGCAGGACCTTCGAGGGCTCGAGGTCGAGGCGCGGGGAGAGGAGGGCGAGGAAGGTGCCGTCCTCCCCGGCTGGCCGGTGGGCGAGAAAGAGGAGTCCGATCTCTTCCTGCGCGGGGGCGACGAGGAGACGCAGGTCGCGGTCGGCGCGGACATCCGAACCCTCCATCGAGACCCGAGCGCTCCGATCCCCGGTCCTCACGACCTCGACCGGGTGCGTCGGGGAGTAGATCGCGCCGATCGGCCTCGAGAACTCGACCGCCGCCTGGAAGACGAGGCTCTTGAGGGATCCCCGCGCGACCGGGCCGAGAGAGAGGGGCACGCGGACCTCGAAGGCGCCCCAGGCGAGGGGGAGGACGCTCGCGTACCGCACCTTCACCCGCGCCTCCCCGTTCGGGGGAACGGGGAAGGCCGAGAGCCGCACGCAGGACCGGCCCACCCACTCGAGGAGCGCCGGGTCGCGGCGCGAGCGGACGATCGACTCGTAGACCCCGCGCGCCTCTCCCCGATCGAGGATCTCCCCTTTCACGATCTTTCCGTCCACCGTCATCGACAGGTCGGAGACGACCGTGTCGTCGGGGAGGGGGAGAAGGAAGACCTCCTCGCGCTCGACGGGCCCCGTGTTGCGGAAGACCTGCTCGAGCTCGGTGGTCGCCGTGCCGTCGACGACCTTCGCCACGACGCGGACTTGCTCGAGCCGAACCTCGGGGGCCCAGGCGGAAACCCGCGTCGCCGGGCTTTCCTGCGCGGCGGCCGCCGAAGGGAGGAGGAGAACGATTCCGAGGAGAAACCGACGCGACTCGGCCATGACGGCTCTCGGGGTGGTGGGCCCGCAGAACGGTGGCCGTGGGCGGGCGGTTCATCCCCCGGGCGTTCCGGGGAGAGCGTGACGTGGCGCTACGGGCGGGAAGGAGGCGGGGCCCGTCTAGGCCAGACACGACCGCCCCGGCGTCGTCGCCTCCATCCAGACCTTCGGGGACCTCCTCCACTTCCACCCCCATCTCCACCTCCTCGTCACCGGAGGCGCCTTTCTTCCCGACGGGCCGTTTCTCCCTCTGCCCTTCCTCTCCCCCGACCAGGTCGCCGAGGTCTTCCGCCGGCTCCTCCTCCATCGCCTCCACCTCGCCGAGCGCCTCTCCGAGCGCTTCCTCCACTTCCTCCTCGGCTGGCGCCACTCCGGCTTTCGCGTGCACAACTCCGTGCGGGCGAAGCCTGACGATCCCGAGTCCACCGAAGCCCTCGCCCGCTACGTCAGCCGCGCTCCTCTCTCCCACCAGAAACTCTCCCTCGACCCACGCACCGGGGAAGTCCTCTATCGCTCGAAGTTCAATCCCCGACTCGCCCGCGACTTCGAGAAACTCAGGGTCCCTCTCGACCGTCGCAAGCGCAGGCCTCGCCCGCATCCCCTCCCACATCCCCGACCCCCGTACTCACCTCGTCCGCCATTACGGCGCCTACGCGAACCGCACCCGAAGGATCGCGGGGGTCCCGAACTCCACATCCGCCCCGCCCTTCCCCACGA
>CBRGOK010000207.1:0-6595 GCA_967798035.1 uncultured bacterium | reverse complement strand
GTAGGGACGGGTTTCAACGACTTCCTCGGCCGTTCCGTGGATCGGATGGGGGACGCGGACGGGGACGGCGTCCCCGATCTGCTCGTCGGAGCGTCCGAATTCGGAATCCCGGGCCCGGTCGGTCCCGGCTACGCGACAGTCGTCTCTGGGGCGAGCGGGACCGCCCGGCTGACCGTGGCCGGGACGATCGGGGCGGGCGCGTTCGGGACGTCCGTTGCCGGGCTGGGGGACGTGAACGGCGATCTCGTGCCGGACTTCGCCGTGGGGGCGACCGAGGTCGTCGGGTTCCTCCCGGGCCAGGTGAGGGTGTTCTCCGGCGCGAATGGGTCCGCGCTCCTCACGTTCAACGGGTCGAGCTCGTCCGATCAGTTCGGCTTCTCCCTCGCGGGCGTGGGGGACTCGAACGGAGACGGCGTGCCCGACCTCCTCGTCGGCGATCCGGTCGTCCTGGCCGGCGCCGGTCGTGCGAAGCTGATCTCCGGCGCTCCCCTTCCGCCCGGATCCACCGTGACGGGAGTCGGGTGCGTGGGCGCCGCCTCGTTCTTGCCGTACGTCTCGACGTCGGGATCGCCGACGGTCGGGAACGCCGGCTTCGGCATCGTGCTCTCGTCCACCGAGCCCTTCGCGCCCACGCTCCTGATCGCGGGGATCTCCTCCCTCTCGATCAACCTCGGCGGGGTCGCGTTCCCCGCATGCACCCTCCTCGTCTATCCCGACTTCCTGATCCCGGTGCCGGCGGACGCCTCCGGGATCGCCCTCGTCACCGTTCCCGTCCCTCCGAACCCGCTCCTCATCGGCGCTCTCCCGCGCTTCCAGTGGCTCGTCGCGACGACAGGCCCGGCGCCCGCGATGGGAGCGCTTACGCAGCGGCTGACCGTCCAGATCCTCCCCTAGGACGCCGCGGGGGGGCCTCCGCCCCTCTGGGGGTTCGTCGACCGTCGACGCGGGCTCCCGAAGTCCCTGCCGGGCCATTGACTACGGCTGTAATCAAGACTACGGCTGTAGTCATCTCCTTCCTGGCGACTAGGAAGGATCTCGATGAAGGCGCCCCCGCGCATCTCGGAGGCCGAGTGGAAGGTGATGCGGGTCCTCTGGGAGGAGCACCCGCGGACGGCGAGCCAGGTCGCGCAGGCCCTCGGCCCGCAGGCCGCCTGGACGGATCGGACGGTGAAGACGCTCCTCGCGCGGCTCGTCAAGAAGGGGGTCCTCTCGACCGAGTCCGACGGGAAGCGCTACCTCTATCAGCCGGTGGTCTCCCGCGAGGCGTGCGTCGCCGCGGAGGGACGATCCTTCGTCGCGCGGGTCTTCGACGGGTCGGCGAGCCCACTCCTCCTCCACTTCGTGAAGCGGAGCCGCCTCACCCGCGGGGAGATCGAGGAGCTGCGGCGGATCCTCGAGGAGAAGGAGCCGCGGAGATGAACGCGGCCGACCCGCTGGCGCTCGGGGTCCTCGACTGGCTCTGGCGGACGACCTGGCAGGTGGCCGTCCTCGCCGCGCTGATCCTCGCGGCGCTCAAGCTCGGGGGCCGCTTCCTGACGCCCCACGCGCGCTACGCCCTCTGGCTCCTGGTGGTCGGCCGGCTGCTGATGCCGGCCTTGCCCGAGGCGCCCTGGAGCATCTTCCGCCTGGCGCCCGCCCCGGCCGCCCATGCTCCCCTCGGACCGCGCGCCGCCGCTCCGCCGCTTGACCCGGCGGCGGAGATCGCGCGGGCGGACGAGGCCACGCGACCCGAGGGGGGGAGAGAGCCCAAGGTCCCGCCGTCGAAGGTGCCGAAGCCGGCCGTCGGGACCGAGTCCGTCGTCCTCGCCTCGATGGCGGCGCCGACGCCCGAGCCCGGACCCGCCGCCCCGGAATCTCCGTCGAGGGATGGGGCGAGCTGGGCGCTCCTCCTCTGGCTGTCGGTCGCCGCGGTCCTCGCCCTCCGGATCCTCCTCCTCGAGTTCCGCTTCGCGCGGGCGCTGCGCGGGGCTCGCGCCGTCGAGGACCCCGCGGTCCTCGACGCGCTCGCCTCGAGCGCGCGCTCCCTCGGGGTGAAGCGGCCCCCGCGGATCCTCGCGACCGACGCGGTCCGGGCGCCCGCGCTCGTCGGTCTGCTGCGGCCTCGCCTGCTCCTCCCGCCGCATCTGGAGGGGCGATTCTCCGCCGAGGAGCTGGCCTGCGTGTTCCGCCACGAGCTCGCGCATCTCCGGGCGAGGGACGGGCCGCTGAACGCCCTGCTCGCCCTCCTCGAATGCGTGCACTGGTTCAACCCGGCGGTCTGGTTCTCCACCCGCCGGATCCGCGCGGAGCGGGAGTCGGCGCGGGATTGGACCGCGCTCCAGCCGCCGGGGTCCGAGCTCCAGCGGATCTACGGACGGACGCTGATCAAGCTGATCGAGTGCTGCTCCGCCGGGGGGCGCCGCTCCGCCCTGCTCCCCATCCTCGAAGGGCACCGGGAGATGAAACGGAGGATTTCGATGATCGCGAACCACGAGTCGGGTTCCCGCCGCGGCCGGGTGTCGGCTTTCGCCCTGGGCGGCGGGATCGTGCTCGTCGCCTTCACCGGTGCCCAGCCCCTCGCTCCGCCGGCCGAGAAGGGGTCGGGCGCCGCGCAGGATTCGGCGGCGGTCGAGCCGATCCACGTCGAGCGCCGCGGCTCGGCGCCCTCGTGGGAGGAGGATCTGCGCAGGAAGCTGGCGACGCGGGTGACGCTCCGCTTCGCCCGCACACCCTTCCGGGCCGTCCTCGATGGGCTGCGGGCGCAGGGAAAGGTGGATCTCGTCGTCCACCCGGACTCCCTCGCGGAGCACGGCGAGGAGGCCCTCGACCTGGAAGCCACGGATGTGACGCTCGAGAGGGCGCTCGATCGCTTCTGCGAGGCGACGGAGCTCGAGTGGGGCCTCGTCCAGGGGGCCGTCTTCGTCGCCGAGCGCGGGGCCGTTCCTTCCCGCTACGAGCAGCGGGTCTACGACATCCGCCCGCTCGTCTCCGGCGGGGAAGACGATCGACCCGACCGGCTGGTCGACCTCATCCGGAGCGTCGTCGTGCCGGAATTGTGGGAGAGGGAGTCGGTGGAGGTGGCGCACTGGAAGGGGCTGCTCCTCGTGAACCAGACCGAGGCGGTCCACCGCGAGCTCGCGCGGTTCCTCACCCAGCTCCGGAACCGGGGCCGCGGCGGCGAGCCGGATCCTTCCCCGACGAGCGCGGCCCTCGAAGAGGCCCTCCGGCGGGAGGTCTCCGTCCATTTCGACGACGCCCCCCTGACGAAGGTCTGCGCCTGGCTGCGCTCGGAGGGCCGCCTCCCCCTCCTCGTCGACCAGGATGCGGACCCCGACTTTCCGATCACGCTCCACCTGGAGCGCGTGCCCCTCTCCCGGGCGGTCGAGTGGGTGGCGACCCTCTCGAAGCTCACGCTCTCGGTCCGCGAGGACGCCGTGGCGCTCGGTCCGAGACCCTCGATGGAGATCCGCTTCTACGACGTCGAGGATCTCCTGAAGGCCGACGTCGACGAGGATCCGGACGAGGCGGCCGAGGCCCTCGACAACCTCCTGCGGAGTTCGGTGGCCCCGGCCACCTGGCAGAACTTTTCGAACGCGCGCATCGGGCACTGGGACCGCCTCATGATCGTGAACCAGTCCGCCGGGGTTCAGGCCGAGATCGAGCGCTTCCTCGGGACCCTCCGCCGGGCCTTCCGCGGCTGACCGGATCCGGGCCTCCCGAGGGCCGTGCTATGCTCCGCGTCCTCGGCGCCGGAAGCGGGCGCCCGACGATGGCGGATCTCTCGATCGACTTCGCGGGGATCAAGAGCCCGAACCCCTTCTGGCTCGCCTCCGGCCCGCCGGCGAACAGCGCCGCCCAGGTCCTCCGCGCCTTCGACGCGGGATGGGGGGGAGCGGTCTGGAAGACGATCGGGAACCCGATCGTGAACGTGAACAGCCGCTTCGGCTCGATCGACTACGGGGACCGGCGGATGATCGGCTTCAACAACATCGAGCTGATCACCGACCGCCCGATCGAGGAAAACCTCCGCGAGATCGCGGAGGTGAAGAAGCGCTGGCCGAAGAACGCCCTCGTCGTCTCCCTGATGGTCGAGACGAAGGAGGAGTGGAAGGAGGTCATCCGCCGGTCCGAGGACGCCGGCGCCGACGGCCTCGAGCTGAACTTCGGCTGCCCTCACGGCATGTGCGAGCGGGGGATGGGCTCGGCCGTCGGCCAGGAGCCGAAAGTCCTCGAGGAGATCACGCGCTGGGCGGTCGAGTTCGCGCGCACCCCCGTCCTCGTCAAGCTCACGCCGAACGTCGGGGACATCACCGAGCCCGCCGAGGCGGCCCTGCGCGGCGGCGCCCACGGCCTCTCCCTGATCAACACCCTCCAGTCCCTGATGGGGGTCGACCTCGACCGCCTCGTCCCGCTCCCGCGCGTCGGCTCCTTCTCGACGAACGGCGGCTACTGCGGGCCGGCGGTGAAGCCGATCGCCCTCCACATGATCGGCCGCCTCGCCCGCCACCCGGCGACGGCCCGCCTCCCGATCTCCGGCATCGGCGGCATCTCGAACTGGCGCGACGCGGCCGAGTTCATCGCCCTCGGCGCGGCGAGCGTCCAGGTCTGCACGGCGGTGATGCACTACGGTTTCCGGATCGTCGAGGACATGGTCGAGGGCCTGAACGATTACCTCGACGCGAAGGGCCTGAAGTCGGTGAACGACCTCCGCGGCGCCGCCGTCCCGGCCTTCCGCGAGTGGGGGGAGCTCGACCTCAACTACCGCCTCAAGGCGGTGATCGACCCCGGCAAGTGCATCGGCTGCCAGCTCTGCTACGTCGCCTGCATGGACGGCGCGCACCAGTGCATCCACCTCCCCGGTCGGACGGAAGCGCAGGCCCGCGCCGCGGGCCACACGGTCGTCCCGAAGGAGGTCCCGAAGCTGCCGGTCCGAGCTCCGGGCTCCTTCCCCGACCGCTACGTTCCCTTCGTCCACCTCGAGGAGTGCGTGGGCTGCAACCTGTGCGCGCTCGTCTGCCCGGTCGAGGGGTGCATCTCGATGGAGGAGGTGCCGGGCCCTCCGGGGTCCGAGTCGTGGAACGACCGGGTCGCGAAGGGGACCGACTCGATGCCGGGAGCACTCGAGGCGACGACGCGGGCGGCGAAAAGGCGGGCGGGACCCGCCTGAGCGGCGGCCGCGCTTCGTCGCGGCGGCGGTCCGTTCCCTAGGACCTCCTCGGCCCCGCGCTCCTCCGCATCCGGGCGAGGACGGCGGCCATCGCCAGTGCGACGACGAAGGCCGCCGGCGCGGTCATCAAGGGCCAGAGCGCGAGCGCGAGGATGCGCAACGGCCGGTGCTCTGCGACGTTCCGCGCGTGGACGTTCATCGCGACCGCGAGCCCGAAGGCTCCCAGGGCCGCCCCGAACGCCGCGTGCAGGGCCGTCGTTGCGGGCGAGGTGCGCAATCGGACCTGCTCGTAGCCGATGTGGGCCGCGAACGCGGCGGCGCTCACCCCCCAGGCGGCCAGCCGCCACGCGACGACCATCGGTTGGGTCGCCGCCCGAGCGGTGAGCTCCCCGAAGGCGAGGCCGGCGAGGAGGTACACGACGCCGAAGAGTAGCGCGGCGCGGAGCCAGCGCGGGCGAGCCGATGCTTCCATCGAGAGGGGTCCGCTTGAATAGGAGGATCCCGCGCGGAGCGCCCGACCACGGAGCGCGGCGCGCGCAGGACGCGGGGAGGGGTCGGCGGGGGACGGTATCCGGCCAGCCGCGTCCCGCAAGCCGACGTCCTCGTCACGAGCCGGTTCACCGATCAGGTCCTGCGGTACGACGCCGCCGGAGGCTTCCTCGGCGTGTTCGCCTCGGGAGGGGGGCTCGACAACCCCGTCGGTATCACCTTCGGTCCGGACGGGCACCTCTACGTCGGAAGCGGGGACACGGGTCAGGTCCTCCGCTACGAGCGCGGTGGCGATCCACACCTTCAGAAAGATCAGCGCCGGCCGGCGAGGAAGCGCGCCTCCTGGGAGTGGTGCACGCCCGGCCGCAGGGGGTCGAGCTGGCTCTCGGCCGAGCCGCGGAGGAAGGGACAGTGCTCGCAGCGGCCGGAGAAGACATGCGTGTAGAGGCGCGTGCGGAGCGCGCGGTACCAGGGCCCGTTCCAGATCTCCTCGAGGTCTCGGTCGCGCACGTTGTCGCCGGGCGAGAGGCCGTAGGAGCAGGAGATGACCTCGCCCGTCGAGCGGATCTTGACCTCGAAGAAGGGGTCGGTGCAGCCGTAGACCGGCGAGGAGGGTCCGAGCTCGCGAAGGAGTTCCGCGCGCTCGAGGTGTCGCTCGTCCTGCCGGAACTGCGAGCGGAAGAGGACGAGCTGCGTCCCGTGGAGGCGGCAGAGCTCGCGGCAACGGGACACGGTCTCGTCGACCTCCTCCTCTCCGTAGACGTTCTCGCCGCGAAGCGTCTCGTAGAAGACGACGAGCGGCTGCACGTGGACGGCGTCGACCCGGCAGCGCGGGAGGAGGTCGGCGAGGAGGAGCGGCAGCTCCGGGACGTTGTGCCGCATGAGGGTGTACGCCACGGCGAGGTGGGGGAGCGCGCTGCGGGCGCGCTCGCGGGCCGCGGCCAGGGCGAGGAAGCGATC
>CBRGOK010000206.1:0-6630 GCA_967798035.1 uncultured bacterium | reverse complement strand
AGATCTGGCCGCTGATCAACGGCGACCAGCAGCGCGTCCGCATCAACCAGTGGGGCGCCGACAACTCGTTCGCCACCGACCACCCGAAGGACGAGATGCGCTTCGGGAAGGGCGGCGTCGACGACGCCGAGGACGGCGAAGTCATCCTCCACGAGCTCGGCCACCAGATCCACTTCAGCGAATCGGCGGATTTCTTCTCGTCGGTGGAGGCCCGGTACTGGAGGAAGTTCGCGACCGCGGAGGCGGCGAGCGCGAGGCCGAGGACGGCGAGGAGCCGCGGGCGGGCGGCCGGAGGAGCGCCCTCCCCTGGTGTCCGGGATCTCCTCAGGAGGGTGCGCCCTCCGAGGTAAGCCCCTCCCAGGGCGAGGAGGTGGGCGGCGTTGCTGAAGAAGCTGACGACGACGTCCGGCGAGGGGATCGCGGAGGCTGGCCCCGCGAGGAGCAGGAGAGCCACGCCGACGTCGAACGGGGTGACGCGGAGGGAACGCGGCACCATGACGGCCCCTCTCTTCGGGCGTTTCCTTACCAGGTCCCGGCTCCGTGGGAGGTCCACGGTCCAGGGGGGCCGCGGACGGCGCCCGGCCGTGCCACGACCCGTCGGATAGATCCGCAAGTTCACGCGGAACCGGGGAAATCGGTCCCACCGATCGGGTTCCACCCCGTCGATGGGGTGGACTGGGTGCCGCCTCCCGGCCCGGGTCCCAGGGGAGACCCCCCTATTGGTTGACGCACCGCGGCCAGTTGGCCCTTGATCTTGTGGTCGGAATCCTGTCGATTCCCCCCCCACGCAGCCCCCCAGGCCATCGGAATGACCCTCAGACCCCCCCTCCTCCTCCCCCTCCTCGTCGTGGCCCTCGCGACCTCGACCCCATCCCAGGCCCCCGCCCCGGCGAAGACGTTCGAGGAGCGCCTGGTGGAGATCCTCAAGGAGCGGGGCATCGTCGACGAGGCCACCCGGAAGGAACTCCTCGACCTCGCGGCGCGGATGAGGGCGGAAGAGGCTGCGAAGCGGGAGGGGCTGGACCAGGAGATCCGGGCCCTCGAGGCGGTCGCGGGCCGAGCCGTCCAGGGGGAGGCCCCCGAGGTCAGAGCCACCTACCGCAAGGGGTTCATCCTGGAGACGGCGGACGGGGACTTCAGCATGAGGATCGGCGGGAAGCTCCAGATCCGGGGGGGCTACACCGACCGGGATGACGACGGGACCGGGAACAACGCGACGGAGTTCGACGTCCATCGGGCCCGCGCCGAGTTCGAGGGGAACGCCTACGGGAAGGACCTCACCTACAAGCTCTCCGTGGACCTCCGCGGAGGCTCCTCCAGTCTCCGGGACGGGTACCTGAACTTCGCTTTCGACAAGGCGCTCCAGCTCCGTGGCGGCCAGTTCAAGGTCCCCTACGGTCGCCAGGAGCTGACCTCCGCGTTCCGCCAGCAGTTCGTCGACCGCTCCTTCGTGTCGGACGCCTTCACCCCGGGCCGCGAGCCGGGGGCGATGCTCCACGGGACGATGGAGAACGGGGTGTTCGAGTACGCCTTCGGCGCGTTCAACGGCGACGGCCAGAACGTGAACACGAATGACGACAACGCGGTCCGCTGGGCGGGTCGCGCCGCCGTCAATCCCTTCGGCGCGGTCCCCTATTCCGAGGGGGACCTCGACCGGACGCAGGAGATCCTCTTCGGGGTCGGCGTGAACGCGATGCACAACCCGACCCGCGGCACCCCCGACGCGGACGTGGACTCCTTCGGGCTCGACGGGATCCTCCTGACCGGGGGGCTCTCGGTTCAGGGGGAGCTCTTCCTCCAGCGCGCGGACGTCGAGGGGGGACCGACGGCCGAGGACGAGGGGGCCTACGTCCAGGCGGGCTACCTGGTCGCCGACGGATGGGAGGTCGCGGCTCGCATCGCCGGAGCGTCCTTCGACGACGACGTCCTCGTCACGGGCGACACGCGCCAGCAGCGGGAATACCAGGTCGGGCTGAGCCGCTACTTCCGCAAGCACGACCTGAAGATCCAGGCCGACGTCACGCACCGGAGCATCGACGTCCTCGGCAACCAGGACGAGCTCGACCGCGTCCTGCGCCTGCAGGCGCAGCTCGTCTTCTAGGGTCGCTCCCTCGGCCCGCGCCTCGCTCCGGCCTCCGAGGCGTCCTCGTCCTCGATCGGCGCGCGGGGCTGGCGCGGCGTCCGCCCCCTCCCCTCCCGGCGCCCCTCGGAGGCGGACTCCTTGCGCTCGCGCTGGCACTCGTCGAGCACCTCGAGGTAGGAGGCGTATCGCGAGGGGGCGATCTTTCCCCGCTTCACCGCCGATCGGACCGCGCAGCCGGGCTCCTCGCGGTGGAGACAGGAGGAGAACCGGCAGCGGCGCTCGAGCCCGCGCAGTCCGCGGAAGAGGAGGCGGACGTCCGCCGCCTCGACCTGCCAGAGGGCGAAGTTCCGGATGCCGGGCGTGTCGACGACGAGGGCGCCGAAGGTGAGCCGTACCATCCGGACGCCGGTCGTCGTGTGGCGCCCTTCCCCGGTCCTCTCGGACACGGGCGCGACGCGCAGGTCGAGTCCGGGCGCGAGCCTGTTCAGGAGGGTCGTCTTCCCGACGCCGGACGGGCCGGCGAGCACGGTCACCTTCCCCTCGAGCGCGGCCCGGAGCTCCTCGAGCCCGTCGCCGCGGAGTCCGGACGTGAGGAGGGCGGTGTAGCCCGCTCGACGGTAGATCCCGGCCGGTCCCTCCGCCTCCCCCTTCCGGGCGAGGTCGACCTTGTTCAGGCACACGATCCCGTCGAGGTCTCCATGTTCGGCGGCCGCTAGGACCCGGTCGGGATGGGACGGGGAGAAGGCGGGCTCCCGGATCGAGGCGACGACGAGGACCTGGTCTGCGTTCGCGACGAGGACCTGGGCCCGCCGTCCCTCCCCCGCGCTCGCGCGGAAGAGGACTGTGCGCCGTTCCTGCCGCTCCTCGATCGCGCCGGGGACATCGGAGAGGTCGACTCGGACGAGATCCCCCACGGCGAACGGCCGGCGCTCCTCGCGGCGGTGCTCGAAGTGGTGGCCGCGGGGGACGCAGGGGAGGATCCGCCCCTCGACCTCGACGTGGCAGACCTTCGCGTCGACCTGGATGACCCGACCTTCGTGGAGCATCGCCGGGCCTTATCATCCCCGACGATGCCCCGTCCCGGCGAGCGGATCGCCTCGGTCCGCAACCCCCTCGTCCGCCGCTTCCGTCGGGTGCGCGAAGGCCGGGAGCGGGGGGAGATCCTCCTCGAGGGGGTCCGGCTCCTCGAGGAGGCGCTCGGGGCGGGCGTCCGCCCGTCGACCGTCCTCGTCTCCCCCCGCCTCGCCGCGACGGAGCGGGGCCGCTCCCTCCTCGAACGCCTGAATCACTCGACCCCCCCGCCGTTTCCCGCGACGGACGAGGTGGTTGGGGCGGCGAGCGAGGCGAGCACGCACCAGGGGGTGGTCGCGATCGCCCCCGCCCCCGACTGGAAGGAGGAGGACCTCTTTCCCCCGGGGCGCGAGCCTCTCCTCCTCCTCGCGGCGGGCGTCCAGGACCCGGGGAACCTCGGCGCGCTCCTGCGCGTGGCCGAGGCGGCGGGCGCGACAGGGTTCCTCGCGACGACGGGCTGCGCCTGGCTCTTCCAGGACCGGTGCGCGCGCGCGAGCGCCGGCTCGATCTTCCGGCTCCCGGCGCTCGCCGGGCTCTCGACGGGAGAGGCGCTCGCCCTCGTCGGTCGCCGCGGCCTCCGGCTCCTCGCCGCCGATCCCCATGGCGGCGAGGACTATCGCCGGGCCGACCTCTCCGGGCCCATCGCCCTCCTCCTCGGGAGCGAGGGGCAGGGCCTCCCGGCGGAGCTGCGGCGCGCGGCGCGCCCCTCGGTCCGTATCCCGCTCCGGGGACGCGTCGAGTCGCTCAACGTCGCGGCGGCCGCGGCGATCCTCGCCTTCGAGGTGGCCCGGCGCCGGGAGGAGGCCTCCGCGGGGACGCCGCGATGACGGGCCGGCTCTTCGAGGAGGACCCGAGGTCCCGCGACCCCGAGGCCCGGCGCGACGCCCCGCTCGCCGAGCGGATCCGGCCGCGGACCCTCGAGGAGTTCGTGGGGCAGGAGCACCTCGTCGGGCCCGGGAAGGTCCTGCGGCAGGCGATCGAGAAGGACGACCTCCGCTCCGTCGTCCTGTGGGGCCCGCCCGGGACCGGGAAGACCACCCTCGCCTGGATCCTCGCCCGGGCGACGAAGGCCCGCTTCCTCCCCTTCTCCGCGGTGCTCTCCGGGATCGCCGAGATCCGGAAGGTGATGGCCGAGGCGGAGAAGGTCCGCCGGTCGGGGGGAGGGCGCACCGTCCTCTTCATCGACGAGATCCACCGCTTCAACAAGGCCCAGCAGGACGCCTTCCTCCCCTTCGTCGAGCGGGGAGACATCGTCCTCGTCGGCGCGACGACGGAGAACCCCTCCTTCGAGGTGATCGGCCCGCTCCTCTCCCGCTCCCGGGTCCTCGTCCTCCAGCCCCTCCCGGTCGAGGCGATCCTCGAGGTCCTCCGCCGGGCGCTGCGCGATCCGGAGCGCGGGCTCGGCCGCTCCCCCGCCGAACCGGAGGAGGGGGTCCTCGAGCGGATCGCCCATTTCTCCTCCGGGGACGCCCGCCGCGCCCTGAACGCCCTCGAGCTCGCCCACGCCCTCGCCCCGCCGGACCCCTCGGGCGTCCGCCGCCTCACTCCGGCGATCGTCGAGGAGGCGCTCCAGAAGAAGGCGCTCCTCTACGACCGCTCCGGCGAGGAACACTTCAACCTCGTCTCCGCGCTCCACAAGTCGCTCCGCAACTCCGAGCCCGACGCCGCGCTCTACTGGCTCGCCCGGATGCTTGAGGCCGGCGAGGATCCCCTCTACGTCGCTCGCCGCATGGTGCGCGTCGCCTCGGAGGACATCGGCCTCGCCGACCCGGGCGCCCTGCGGGTCGCCCTCGACGCCGTACGCGCCTTCGAGTTCCTCGGCGATCCGGAGGGGAAGCTCGCTCTCGCGCAGGCGGCCGTCTACCTCGCGCTCGCGCCGAAGTCGAACCGGCTCACCCTCGCCTACGGCGAGGCGGTGAAGGACGTCGAGCAGACCTACGCGGAGCCGGTGCCGATGCACCTGCGCAATCCCGTGACCGCGTTGATGAAGCAGGTCGGGTACGGGAAGGGGTACGCGTACGCCCACGACTTCGAGGACGCCGTGACGGGGATGGAGTGCATGCCCGAGAACCTGAGGGGCCGGCGCTACTACGCGCCCTCCGACCGCGGCCTCGAGAAGCGCCTCGCGGAGAGACTCGCGGAGCTCGACCGGCTCAGGCGGTCGGCCGCCCCGTAGCCCCGGCGCCGGTCTGGGCGGAAGGCTCGCGCGCGGCGTCTCGACGTCGCTCCTCGCGCAGGGCCTCCAGCGCGACGGCGACCTGCTGGAGATCGGCGAGGAGGCCCGCGAGCAGCCCGCGCGCCTCCGGCTCGAGATCCGGAGCGGCCGCGTGCTGAGCGCGCTCGATCCGGACGGCGAACTCGCGCGCGGGATCCGCGGGCGTCGTGGCGTCCTTGGCAAAGGCGGCGAGCGACGCGATGGCCTGCCGCACGGCCTGCAGGCATTCGCCCGACGCCGCGGTCTGGGCGAGGTCCTCGAGCTTGAGGCTCGCGCCCAGGGCGGCGACCGCGGCGCGGGCGGCCGATCGCACCGGCGCGTGCAGGAGGTTGGCGGTGCGGTGCAGTCGCTGCTCCACGCGCGCGTTGGTCCGGGCCGTCCGGATGGCCGCGAGCGCGTCCAGCACCTGCACCTGCCTCGGCACTAGGGCTTCCGGCGCCGCACCGCTCGCCAGCGCCTCCAGCGTCGCCGCGGTCGCGGCGAGCGACCGGTCGATCGCGACCGCGATCTCGGCGCTCCCCCGGATCGGCCAGACGAGGCGGCTGACCGCGAGGCCGACGGCGACCCCGATCAGCGTGTTGAGAGCGCGCCACAGGCCGTAGTGCGCGGGATCGGTGGTGTGCGTGAACAGCAGCACCAGCGCCATCGCCAGGCCGATCCGCATCGACGGCGCACCCCACTTCATCCCGACGGACAGCGACGCGATCGCCGCGACGGCGAGGCCCAGGGACCAGATCGACGTGCCCATCGCCTCGGCCGCGGCGATCCCGACGGCGGTGCCGGTGAGGGTCCCGCGTACGCGGTTCAGCGAGGCCTTCAGGTCCTCGCCCACGCTCCCGCCCACCACCATCGCGGCGCCGAGCGCGCCGAACAGCGCGTAGTCCTTGCCGGTCCACGACGAGAGCCCGTAGGCGAGCAGCGCCGCCACCACGACCTTCGCGACCTGCCGGAACCGCGGTCCTACCAAGGTCCGCCGGAGCGACATCGTCGGCGTTCTACCCCGCGACGACGTCGGCGCCCAGCGGTCCCGGGGTCCCCGCGGCGTAGGATGCCGCGATGCCGATGGGCGCGCTCGCCGCGCGAGTGGAGCAGTTCGAGCTCCCCGTCACCTTCAGCCTCGTCGCCCACTTCACGTTCGGAGTCACGGGAGCCCTGGCGGGACTCCGCCGCGGCTACGACATCATCGGCGTCATCTTCCTCGCGATGATCACCGCGGGAGGCGGCGGGCTGATCCGCGACGGGATCCTGATCTCCAGGGGGC
>CBRGOK010000205.1:0-6670 GCA_967798035.1 uncultured bacterium | reverse complement strand
GCCCTCGAGCGGGTGCGGAGCGACCTCCGTTTGACACCGTCCCGTCGCGGGATATCCTCGTAACGCCCCGCGGAGGCCGGAGACTCGGGCGACGCGGGGTGTTTCGTCGAAACAGGCCTCGCCCAAGACTTCCGGGAGCCGCACGTGGCGATCCGAGCAACCGAGATCCGCAAGGGGATGGTCCTCCTCCACGAGAAGGACTTCTGCCTCGTCCTCGACTACCAGCACATCACGCCGGGGAACTGGCGGGCGATCCACCAGGTGAAGATGCGCAACCTGCGGACCGGCTCCCAGGTCCAGCTGCGCCTCGGCTCGAACGACACCGTCGAGGTCGCCTACCTGGAGAAGCACGCCTGCGAGTACCTCTACCAGGAGGGGCGCGACCGCTTCGTGTTCATGAACACGGACAGCTACGAGCAGTTCACCCTCCCCGCGGACGTGATCGGGGAGACGATGCGGTACGTCACGGAGAACTCCCCCGTCACCGTCGTCTTCCACGACCAGACCCCGATCTCCGTCGAGCTCCCCTCCGCGGTCGTCCTCGAGGTCGTCGAGGCGGAGCACGCCGTCAAGGGGGACAGCGTCTCGAACATCCAGAAGAACGCCAAGCTCCAGACGGGCCTCGAGCTGCGCGTCCCGATGCACATCCAGGTCGGGGACCGGATCAAGGTGAGCACGGAGAACGGGGAGTTCATCTCGCGCGCGAAGGAGGGGGAGTAGTCCGCCGCGACGGGCGCCTTGCCCACGCGCCGCGCCGCCCGCGCCCTCCTCGCCCTCCTCGGCTCCCTCCTCCTCCTCGACCTCGCGCTCTCCCTCCTCGCGACCGGCGACGGCCTCTTCCTCGGTCGTCCCCTCCCCCCCTTCGGCGCGACCCCGCACCCCCACCAGCGGACCTGGGTCGCCTCCGAGCGGGCCCGGGCCGTGGAGGAGCGGGCCCCCGACACGACGGGGCTCTTCGACCCCGAGCTCGGCTGGACCCTGCGCCCCGGGAGCTCGCGGCGAGACGAATCGGTCGGCGCGCTCGGGGCGCGCGGCCCCCGCGAATACGCCCGCGCGAAGCCCGACGGGACCCTCCGCCTCCTCTGCTTCGGCGACTCCTTCACCTTCGGCGCCGAGGTCGCCGACGCCGAGGCGTGGCCCGCGCAGATGGAGGCCGCCCGACCCCGGCTCGAGGCGATCAACTTCGGCGTCGGCGGCTACGGGACCGACCAGGCGCTCCTGCGCTTCCGGCGGCTGGGTCGCGACCTCGGAGCCGACGCGATCCTCGTCGGGTTCCTCCTCGAGAATGTCGGCCGCAACGTCAACCGCTACCGCCCCCTCTACTACCCGGCGACGGGAATCCCCGGGGCGAAGCCGAGGTTCCGGCTCGAGGGGGAGGACCTCGTCCTCCTCCCCCAGCCCTTCCCGACGCGCGAGGCCTTCGCGCGCGCGGTCGAGGACGCCTCTGTTCTCTCCCTCCTCTCGGAGGGGGAGCACTGGTCGAGGGGCGATCTCCCCGGCCTCCTCCGCTTCTCCTCCCTCGCGCGGCTCGCCGCCGCCTACCGCGCCTATTCCCTGCGCCAGACGAGGCGCCTCCTCCTCGACGAGCGGGGGGAGCCCTTCCGTGTGACCGTCGCCCTCCTCGAGGCCTTCCACCGGGAGGCGCTGGCCTGCGGCGCGCGCGAGGCGCCCGTCCTCGTCTTCCCCAGGGAGGAGGAGATGGAGGCGCTCGTCGGCCGGAACGACCGGTACTGGAAGGGCCTCCTCGACGCCCTGGCGGCCCGCTCGATCCCGTTCCTCGACCTCTCCGAGCCCCTCGCCGCCGCCTACCGAGCGGCCCGGGACGATCCCTCCGCCCCGGCCGTCTACCGCGCCGGGCACCTCTCGCCCCTCGGCAACCGGATCGTCGCCGAGACGCTCCTCGGGTGGGTGCGCGAGCGCTTCGGTCCCTAGGGATCCTCGCGGTAGACCTTCACGCCGAGGTCGTCCGTCACGATCCGCCGGGGCCATTCCGCGACGAGCCGCGCACGCTCCCGCAGCCGGTCGCGGAAGCGGGTGCGCTCCGCCGCCGGCCAGTCGTCGAGGTCGGCGTCGTTGACGATGTACCAGATCCGTTCCCGCCGCTGCGCCCCGCGCTCGAACTCCCCGAGCGTGTAGGCGGAGAGCCAGAAGGACCGGCTCGGGTCGCGTAGCCGCGTCGAGGAGGGGTTCAGGTAGAACTCGACGAGGGGCGCCTGGGTCGAGGCGATCACGTCCCCCTCCCGCGCCCGGTCGCGGACGGCCGCGCACGCCTCGCGCCAGGAGGCGCGGTGCCCCGCGTGGGGGCCGAAGTAGAGGACCGTCTCCCCGAGGAGGTCGGCCGCGAGGATGGCGAGGATCCCCGCCGCGAGGACGCGGCGGCCGGCGCGCGCGACCTCGATCGCCCCCCACGCCGACAGGGCGAGGAGGGCGGGGAGCGTGTAGACGATGTACTGCGCGTTCGCCCGCGCGACGAGGGAGGCGAGGAGGCCCCCCGCGATCGGGCCGAAGGAGGCGAGGGTGAGGAAGAGGGCGCCCCGGTGGCGCACGCGCAGCCCCTCGACCGCGGCGAAGGCGGCCGCCGCCAGCAGGGCGGGCCGCGCCCAGAAGGCGACGGTGCCGAGGAAGAGGTCCGGGGAGGGGCTCTTCGTCGGGTTGCTCCGGTACGAGAGAAAGGTGTCCCGGAGTATCGGGTAGAGGAGGACGGCGAGGACCACGCCGGAGGCCACGAGGACGGAAGTCCTCGCCCGGTCGAAGCGGATCTTGCCTCGGAAGCCCCCGAGCCCCGCGAAGAAGAGGGGGGCCGGGGTCAGGGCGACGAACAGCAGGCCCGCGCTCGGGTGGGTCGCGACGGCGACGGCGAGGAGGACCCCGCCCGGGAGGAAGAAACGCAGCTTCGCCCGGTCGAGGCCGACGAAGAGGAAGCCGAGGGCGGCGACGACGAGGAAGACGAGGAGGGCGTAGTAGCGGGCGAACTGGGACCAGTAGACGTGCCAGGGGGCGATCGCGAGGCCCGCGGCGCCGAGGAGGGCGGCGGCGTTCCCGACGACCGGCGCGAAGGCGAGCGCGGCGAGCGGCGGCGTGAGGGCGCCGACGAGCGCGGGGCCGATCCGCGCGTCGAACTCGTCCACCACCCCCCCGCCGCCGAGGGCGAGCCGCTCGAAGGCGTACCCGACCGGGAAGCGCAGCCTCGAGCCCCCCTCGGCGCCCAGGGCGTGGAGGGCGTCGTGGATCGTGAAGGCCTCGTCCGTCTCGAGGCTCCACTCCCCGAGCCGGGTGAGCCGGATCCCGAGGGCGAGGAGCCCGACGAGGAGGCATCCGGCGAGGAGGACCCCCACGGAGCGCCTCGGCTCGGGCGCGGGCTCCTCCGTCCTCGGGCCGGCGGAGCCCGTCGCCGGCTCGGTGCCGAGGAGGGTCACCGAACCGCGCCGCAGAGGGACTCTTCGAGGAGGTAGCCGAGGGCCTCGGGAGCGCCCCGCCCTCCGAGCACGCGCGCGAACGCCGGCCAGGCGAAGCCCTCGGAGGCGAGGGCGATCGCCCTCCCCTCCCCGGTCACCTCGACCGAGACGAGATCGCGCGACTTCCCGGAGCCGGCGTGGACGAGGAAGAGCCTCCCCCCCTCCTCGCGCCGGCGCTCCTCGTGCTTGAACGCCCCCTGGCGGAGAAAGGCGCGGACGGCGGGGAGGGGATCCCCCTTCGCGGGGAGCGCCACGCGCCAGGCGGCGCCGGGGCGCGTCTCGTCCGCGACCCCCGCGAAGGCGCACCACTCGACCCCGGTCCCCGCCGGCTGGAGGAGCGCCTCGATCCGAGAGGGCTCGACGGCAGGAGCGAAGAGCAGATCGACGAGGAGGAGGCCGTGCAGTCGCGGCAGCTGCGGCGCCCACCGGCCGGGCCGGACGTAGCGGGGCACGAGGGAGGGATCCGCCCGGAGGATCGCCCGGGCGAGCGTCGCGGCGATCGCCTCGCGCGGCACGGCCGCCGCCGCCGGCTCGAGGCGGACGGCGATCCGGACCGCGCCGGCGGGACGCCTCGCGAGGCTTTCCCTCTCCCACCCGCTCGGCGGAGGCGGGGCGATCTGGCGCCGGACGATCGCGCGGATCTGGAAGGGCTCATCGCACGCGTCGCACTTCGTGCAGTGGCCGCGCGCGCCGGGCCGGTCGAGGCAGTAGCCGAGGTCCTTCGACTTCTCGCTCGCGCGCGCCGTGAGGAGGACGTAGGCGGGGGAGACGCCCGTCGTGACGTCGCTCCAGGGGAGGCAGTCGCCCGGCGCGGCCGGCCCGGTGAATAGGGTGGGATCGATCCCGAGCGCCTCGATCCGCTCCCGGAAGCGACGCGCGACGGCGTTCGGGATCCTCCCGTAGTAGACGAACCGGTCCTCGAGGGAGGAGGCGAGGAGGGCGGACTGGAGGCGCCGGTCCCCGCGCAGGAGGTAGGCCGAGACCTCGTTCTCCCCCTCGGCGACCGCGCAGCGGAACTCCGCCCCGCGGCCCTTGGAGATCCCGGCGATCCGCCGCCCGTTGGGGTCGCGCGCGGGCGCACGCGACCGGGTCGGGAGGAACTGGCTCGGGGTGTTTGGCATCGCCACGAGGGGCGTGACGTTCACGATCAGCCGCGAGCGTCCCGCCTCGGCGCGGGAGCCCCCGAGCGCCGCGGCCACGTCCCCGAGGAGTCGATCGAACTCCCCGAAGTCCGCCTCCTCCTCGAGTCCCGTGACGATCGTGAAGACCTTCAGTTCGCGAAGGCTCCCCGTCCGCCCGAGCCTCCGGCACGCCTCGACGACGTCGGCCGTGGGGAGGGTCTTCTGGAGGAAGGCGCGCAGGCGCTCGGAGATCCCCTCGAGCCCGCAGGTGACCGAGGTCTTCCCGGCCGCCGCCTCGACGGAGGCCATCTCCGCGTCGTGCGCGAGGATGTCGAAGCGCTGCGACTTCATCGCGACGCGCGCGACCTCCCGCGCCGCGGCGGGGACGAGGGCGTGGAATCCCCCGTGCATGTTGAAGTTGAGGGAGAAGAGGTTGACGGTGTGGAGCCCCTGGGCCTCCTTCGCGCGGCGGATCGAGCCGAGGAGGTCCTCGACGCTCCGCTCGCGGTAGGGCTTGAGCTCCCACCCCTCCCGGCAGAAGGAGCAGTTCGCGGGACAGCCCCGGTCGATCTCGACGGAGGCGACCCCGGCCGCCTCGGCGTCGAAGGGGACGAAGCCCTCCTCCAGCGTGCGCACGCCGGCGAGGCGCGGCAGGAGGTTCTTGCGCAGGGGGAACGGCGCCGAGGGGTCGGCCTTCTCGATCGCGACGAGCCGGCCGGCGGCGAAGCGGTGGGCGTAGCGATCGGCCTCGTAGAAGCCGGGGACCGACGTGCGCCAGCGGGCCAGGACCTCCTCCTTCCTCCCACCCGCCCCGCGGACCTCGCGGAGGATCCGCAGCAGGAGGGGCCAGGCCCCTTCCCCCTCCCCCACCACGACCCCGTCGAGGAGGGAGCCGCCGAGCTCGAGGCCGTGGAGGACGGAGGTCGCCGACGCGTTCGCTCCCCCGAGGACCAGGAAGGGGGAGGCCTCCTCGGCGAGCCGCTCGCGCTTGCGCAGCGGGATCCCGGAGGCGGCGAGGAGGAGGGGCAGATTCAGCAGCTCCTGCGCGATCGAGTTCGAGATCCCGAGGAGATCGAACGCGGCCGCGTGGCGCTTCGTCGTCGTCCCGAAGAGGGGCGGGATCCCCGCTTCGAGCATCGCCGCGTACTCGGCCGGAGGCGGGAGGTAGGCGTAGTCGACGAAGGTCCCCTCCACCTCGCGGGCCAGCTGCCCGAGGAGGGGGTGGGTCATCGAGTCCGCGACGTCCCGGTAGGTCGAGAGCCGCACGATCAGGACCCGGGGGCTCGCGGCGTCCCACTCACCCCGCGACTGGGTCCCCGCCTCTCCTCCGAGGAGCCAGGGGGCGCCGCGCTCCTCGATCCAGTCCCAGCACCACTCCCCGATGCGGGCGGGGTCGGGGTGGGCGGGCATCCGGGTCGGCGGAAGCGGGGCCAAGCATAAGGTCCCGTCCGCGCGGGCGGCAGAACTAGCGGTGCTTCCCGTTCCCGTTGCGGCGGGGCCAGCCGTTCGCGAGGACGCGCCGGCACTCCTCCTCCCAGCCGGGGTTCCCCTCGGCCCGCAGCGAGTGACACGCCGCGATCCGCTCGGCGGCTTCCCGAGGATCGTCGGTGACGAGGAAGAGGTCGAGGTCGGGCCGGGAGATCATCCCCCGCCGGACCATCGAGCCCCGGATCCACTCGACGAGCGGGGCGTAGTACCGCCGGCCGAGTAGGACGACGGGCCGCATGTCCATCTTCCCGGTCTGCACGAGGGTGAGGGCCTCGAAGAACTCGTCCATCGTGCCGAAGCCGCCGGGGAGGTAGACGAACGCGCTCGCATAGCGGGCGAAGAGGACCTTGCGGACGAAGAAGTAGCGGCAGGTGAGGCCGATGTCCTGGAAGCGGTTCGGGGCCTGCTCGTCGGGGAGGTCGATGTTGACCCCGACCGAGACCCCCTTCCCCTTCTTCGCGCCCCGGTTGGCCGCCTCCATCACCCCCGGTCCCCCCCCCGTCACGATCGCGAAGCCGCGGCGCGCGAGGAGCTCGGCGACGCGCGAGCCGCGCTGGTAGGGAGCGCTCCCCCTCGGCGCCCTGGCGCTGCCGAAGATCGACACGG
>CBRGOK010000204.1:0-6676 GCA_967798035.1 uncultured bacterium | reverse complement strand
CGTTGTGTGAGGTGACGACATGATCCGGACACTCCTCGCGTCGACCCTCCTCCTCGCCCCTCTCGCCTCCGTCGCGCCCGCCCAGTCGACGGCGTGCGTGGCCGGGGCGCCGGTGAGCTCCTACTGGGTCTGCCCCTACGCGTCCGGGTTCACCTCGATCCTCGGCGATCCCGCGACCCAGTCGGTCGGCTTCGGCTCCTGCGCGGACAACTCCCAGACGAACCCGAACGGGGTCTCGATCCCCTTCTCCTTCTCGTACTTCGGCTCGTCGACGAACTCCGTCCGGCCGAACACGAACGGCTCCATGAAGATCGGGTCGGGGGGAGGGGGAGACACCCCCGCGAACCAGGTCCTCCCCTGCACCGCGTCGCCCAACGGGATGGTGGCGCCCTTCTGGGACGACCTGAAGACGGGGCCGGTGGGCGATCCCTCCGCGATCTCCTTCCTCGCGACCCCCACCTCCCTGATCGTCGAGTGGAACAACATGAAGTTCTCCGCGGCCGGCGCCACGGGAGGCTCGCCGGGCCGGAACGGGAGCGTCACCTTCCAGGCCGCGCTCTTCCCGAACGGCGTGATCGAGTTCCGCTACGGGCCGTACACGCCCCCGGACACGACCACCTGCCCTCCCTACGCGGCCGACTCCTGCGGGTCCTCCTCGGCCTTCCCGCAGTCGGGGCCGTCCGCGACGATCGGTCTCGAGAACACGAGCGGGACGGTCGGGGTCGACGGGACGGGACTCGGGGGCGCGAACACCGCCCCGCCTCTCCACAACCTCCGCTTCACCCCCGCGACGGTGACCCCCGTCCCGGTGACCTACACGGTGACGGCGACGGGCTCGCCTCCCTTCGCGTCGATCCAGGGTCTCCCGGGGACCATCCCGCTCCTGCCGAGCCCGGGGTTCAACGACCCCGCGACCTGCCCGACCTGTCCGGACAACTCGGGCTGGATACGTCAGCCGACGGCGGGACCCGGCTCCGCGGCGAGTGGACCCGGGTCCATCCCCTGGCCCTTCACCCTGTTCGGGAGGATCGCCCGCAACTTCAACTTCAACTCGAACGGCATCCTCGTCCTCGGCGACCCCGTCGGCGGGGATCTCTCGTCGAACGCCTCCCCGTCGAGCAGCTCCGCTCCCAACTTCTACATCGCCCCCTTCTGGGACGATCTCGAGGCGACGGGGAGCTCCTTCGTGGGGGTGCGCGTCGGGAGCGTCCCGCCGTTCCGGACCCTGACGTTCGAGTGGAACGGCCTGGGGCTGTTCGACGGGACCTCGGGGGACTGCTCCGCGAGCGCCGACAGCGTCCGGATGCAGGTCGTCCTCCTCGAGGCCTCGGACAACATCGAGATCCGGTACGACCCCACGAGCGTCCTCGGCGCAGGCTTCTCCGCCACCGCCGCGGTCGAATCGGCCAGCGGGGCCTCTTCCGTCGCGATCCTCCCCGACTCGTCCAGCGTCGCCCTCCCCCCTAGCAACGTCCTCCTCGACCCCTGCGACTGCGGGGCGGTCCGCTTCCTCGGGCTCGGCTGCCCGGGGACGGGGGGCTTCGTCCCGAAGATCGGGACGACGGGGGTGGCGCCCGTCCTCGGCGCGGCGAACTTCGGGGTGACGATCACGGACGCGCTCGGGGGAGCGCCCGCGACCTTCGTCGTCGGGCTGGGCCCCCTCGGACCTGGCGGACTCGTCATCGTCCCGCCCTGCACGATGTGGGGCTTCGGGCTCCTGACGGCGGGGGGAGGATTGACGACCGCGGGCCCCCCCGGTTCGGGAACCCGCTGCGTGCTCGCGCCGATCCCGGCGGACCCCTCCCTGTCCTGCGGTACGCTCTCCCTCCAGGCCTCGGTCGTCGACCTCGGCGCCGCGAGCGGCCTTGTCGCGTTCACCGAGACACTTCTCGTCACGATCCTCTAGGAGGGTTCCGCGGGTCTCGGCGCGGCTTGCGTCGCGCGACCACCCGACATTAGCCTATCGTTGCCCTCCGGATCCCCGCGGGGAGTTGGAGGCGAGATGAACAGGCACAGAGACAGCCGTCGCGCGGCGCGTTCGACGAATCGCCCCCCGACCTCCCCTCGGGTCGAACCGAGTGCGATCCCCCCGGTCGCCCCGGCCCCCTCAGGAGGTTCCTGTCCGGTGGCCGGGATCGGCGCCTCGGCAGGCGGGCTCTCCGCGCTGACGCACCTCTTCGACTCCATGCCCGCCGACAGCGGGATCGCCTTCGTCCTCGTCCAGCACCTCGATCCCAACCGTCCGAGCCTCACCGCGGAGCTGCTGGCGAGGCACACCCGGATGCAGGTGGTCCCGGTGGAGCGCGACATGGCGATCGACGCGAATCGCGTCTACGTGATCCCGCCCAATCGCTACTTGAGCATCGAGGAGGGCGCCCTCCGCGTGCGCCCGCCGGCTGAGCGCTGCGCCGTTCGCATGCCCGTCGACTTCCTCCTGCGATCGCTCGCCGAGGACCGGAGGGAGCGGGCGATCGGGATCGTGCTCTCCGGCACGGGGACCGACGGGACGCTCGGGCTGAAGGAGATCCGTGCCGCGGGTGGGCTCACGATCGCGCAGGACCCCGCCACCTCCGAGCACGACGGCATGCCGCGCAGCGCGATCGACTCCGGCGTCGATCACGTCCTCCCGGTCGAGGGCATGCCCGAGGTGCTGCTGCGCTACGTCCGGCACCCCTACGCGGTGGGCGCGCCTGCGCCGGCCGCGCCGGAGGGGGCCGAGGACCATTTCGGGGACATCCTTGCGGTCCTCCGCACCCGCACGAAGTTCGACTTCGGCGCCTACAAGAGGGCGACCCTCCAGCGCCGCATCCAGCGGCGCATGAGCCTGCGCCACATCGAAGGGATGCCGGAGTACCTGCAGGTTCTGCGCGGCGACCCGGCGGAGCTCGCGGCGCTGCGCAAGGATCTGCTCATCAGCGTGACGCGCTTCCTCCGGGACCCGAAGGGGTGGGCTGTTTTCCAGAAGGAGGCGGTCCCGCGTCTCCTCGAGAAGAAGGCGCCCGGAGAGGTGCTGCGCGCATGGGTCCCGGGGTGCGCGACGGGGGAAGAGGCCTACACGTTGGGCATGCTGCTGATCGAGGGAATGCACGCCGCCGGGAAGAGCGGCCCGATCCAAATCTTCGCCTCGGACGTGGACCCGGATGCCATCGAAGTGGCCCGGGCCGGCGTCTACTCCGAGAGCATCGAGCGCGACGTCGAGCCCGAGCGCCTGCGTCGATTCTTCGCGAAACAGGAGCGCGGCTATCGCGTGAGCAAGGAGGTGCGCGAGTGCGTGGTCTTCGCGCAGCAGAACCTGCTCGCCGACCCGCCCTTCTCGCGGCTCGACCTCGTGAGCTGCCGCAACCTCCTCATGTACCTGGAGCCGGCGGCCCAGAACCGGGCCCTGACGCTCCTCCACTTCTCCCTCGTCGAGGGTGGAACCCTCTTCCTCGGGACCGCGGAGACGATCGGCGACCAGGTCGACCTCTTCGAGGTCGTCTCGAAGAAGTGGCGCCTCTTCCGCCGCATCGGGCCGACGCGCCACGACCGGGTGGTCTTCCCCCCGGTCGGCGCGGCGTCCGGACCGAGTCCCATCGTCGCGCCGCTCCCTCCGGGCGTGCCGAGCGCGGGGCGCTTCCCCTCTCTCGTCCAGCAGGTCCTCCTCGATCGGTTCGCTCCGGCCTCCGTGGTGGTCAACCGCAAGGGGGAGATCCTCTACTTCTGCGGGCCGACCCACGAGTACCTCGCGCAGCCCACCGGCCTTCCCGCGAACGACCTCCTCGCCCAGGCACGCCCGGGGCTGCAGACGAAGCTACGCGGGGCCCTGCACCGGGCGATCCGGGACGACGCCGTCGTCGCCGCCCGCGGCGTGCGCGTCCGGCGAGGGGCGGCGTTCCACCGGGTGGAGTTCACGATCGAGCCCCTGCGCGCGCCGCCCGAGACCGAAGGGCTGCTCCTCGTCTCCTTCCGGGACGAGCGCGTGGGGCCGGAGGCGCCGGGGCCGCCGACCGCCGCCGAGGAGTCGCTCGTGCATCAGCTCGAGAACGAGCTGAAGGCCGCGCGGGAAGACCTGGAGAGCACGACCGAGGAGTTCGAGACCTCCAACGAGGAACTGAATGCGGCCAACGAGGAGGTCACGTCGGTCAACGAGGAACTGCAGTCGACGAACGAGGAGCTCGAGACTTCGAAGGAGGAGCTCCAGTCGCTGAACGAGGAGCTGAACACGGTGAACGCCGAGCTCGAGGGGAAGGTCGAGCAGTTGGAACACGTCAACAACGACCTCGCCAACCTTCTGAGCAGCACCGACATCCCGACGGTCTTCCTCGACGCGGGCTTCCACCTCCGGCGCTTCACGCCCGCCGCCACCCGGCTCTTCAACCTGCTCCCTTCGGACGTGGGCCGTCCGATCCCCGACATCGCGCTGAAGTTCAGCGACCCGGACCTCCTCGCCGACGCGCAGGCCGTGCTCGACCGGCTCGCGCCGGCGACGAAGGAGGTGCGAACCTCCGAGGGCCGCTGGTACATGCGCCAGGTCCTCCCCTACCGCACGCAGGACAACCGCATCGACGGGGTGGTCGTCACCTTTTCCAACGTGGCGGCGGAGGTCCTCGAGGACGCGCGGCGCAACGCGGAGGCGATCGTGGACACGGTGTGGGAGGCGCTGGCGGTGCTCGACGGCGATATGCGCGTGCGCTCGGCGAACCGCACCTTCTACGCTCTGTTCCACCTCACGCCCGCAGAGACCGAGGGACGCCTCTTCCACGAGATCGGGAAGGGGGAGTGGGACGTCCCCGGGCTCCGGACCCGGCTCGGCAAGGTCCTGGCGGACGAGGAGCGGATCGAGGACCTGGAGGTCGAGCGGGACTTCGGGCGGATCGGCCGGCGGATCCTCCGCCTCAACGCCCGAGCCCTCGCGCGGGACGAGCGGCATCCGAGGTTGATCCTCCTCGGCATCGAGGACGTCACCGAGCGCAAGCGGGACGAGGCGGCGCTCCGCGAGAGCGAGGGGACGACGCGGGCCATCCTCGCCACGGCGTCGGACGGGATCGTCACCGTCGACGAGCAGGGCGCGATCCTCTCCTTCAATCCGGCCGCGGAGCGGATCTTCGGCTACGGCGCCCGCGAGGTGGTGGGGCGGAGCGTGGACGCCCTCATTCTCCCCCCCGACCAGGACGAGGGCGAGGGCGAGGGGTCGGCCGCGGCGTGGCTTGTCTGCGGGGCACGGGAGGTCGTCGGCCGCAGGAAGGACGGGACGACCTTCCCCCTCGAGCTCGCGGTGGGGGAATCCCACCAGGACGGAGAGCGCCGCCTCACCGGCATCGTGCGCGACCTGACCGAGCGCCGGCGCTTCGAGGAGGAGGCCCGCTCCCGCCGGGCGGAGCTCGCACGGGTCCACCGTCTCGGCATGATGGGAGAATTCGCGACCGGACTGGCGCACGAGCTCGCCCAGCCCCTGAGCGCGATCGCGAACAGCGTGGAAGCGTGCATCCGGCAACTGCGGAGGAGCAAGGTCGAGCCGCGGGCGCTGTCCGCGATGCTCCGGCAGGCCGGGCTCGAGACGCAGCGCGCGGGCAAGATCATGCGGCGGATGCAGGACTTCGTCCGCCGGCACGCTCCGCGGGTCGAGGCCGCCGACCTCCGTGTGATCGTCGAGCGCGTCGGGAAGGGGATGGCCGGGGAGGCCCGGGTGAAGCACATCCGGCTGCGGTTCGACCTCGACGAGCGGCCGCTGCCGGTCCGCGTCGACCCGATCCAGATCGAGCAGGTGCTCGTGAACCTCCTGCAGAACGCGATCGACGCCGTGGCGGAGGCCGGGAGGAAGAGGCGCGAGATCGAGTTGCGGGCATGCGTCACCGAAGAGGGAATGGCCGGGGTCGCCGTGCGGGACACCGGCACGGGCTTTTCCGACGCCGTCGCCCAGCGCGTCTTCGACCCGTTCTTCACCACGAAGAAGGAGGGGATGGGGATGGGGCTCGCGATCAGTCGGACCTTCGTCGAGGCGCACGGGGGCCGGCTGTGGGTCGCGCCCGGGGAGCACGGGAGGCACGGGACCACCATGCGCCTCTCGCTGCCATTGCGCGGCGCGGGGGTCGGAGCGCACGGGGCGCGGCCCTCGGCCGCCCGCGGCGAGCGCAGGAAGCAAGGAATCACGGTCCGCCCGGCGCCGCCGCTGCGCGGCTCCAGTCCCGAGCGGAGCGCACGCTCCCGATGACGGCCGAACCGATGGTCTTCGTCGTGGACGACGTGGCGAGCGTCCGCCGGTCGCTTCAGTCGCTCCTCGAGTCGGCCGGTTTCCGCGCCCAGACCTACCCCTCGGCCTCGAAGTTCCTCGAGGCCTACAGGCCCGACCAGCCGGGCTGTCTCGTGCTCGACCTGCGCCTGGGAACCGAGAGCGGCCTGGATCTGCAGGAGGAGCTGCACCGCCGCCAGGCGACCCTGCCCGTCATCTTCATCACGGCCCACGGAAGCGTCCCCGCCTCGGTCCGCGCGTTCCGGGCCGGGGCGATGGACTTCCTCGAGAAGCCGATCCGACCGAGCACGCTCCTCGCGCGGGTCCGCGAGGCGCTCGAGAGCGACCGGCGCGCGCGCGAGGTCGCGGGGGAGCACGCCTCGGTCGCGAGACTCCTCTCCCGCCTTACCCCGCGCGAGCAGGACGTCGCGGCGCGGATGGCAAGAGGGGAGTCCTCGAAGGAGATCG
>CBRGOK010000203.1:0-6693 GCA_967798035.1 uncultured bacterium | reverse complement strand
GCGACCCCGAGGTGCGCGGCCGCCCCGGCGATCCCGATCGCCGCGGCGAGTCCCGTCCTCTGGTAGGCGTAGAGCACGCGCGAGAAGATCGTCCCGAGGCACGCGCCGTAGATCGCGCCGGAGTAGCAGAGGAGGGCGTCGGCCGTCCCGCGGCTGTCCTCCGGCAGGAACTCCCTCCGCTCGAAGAGGACCTGGATCAGCGGGACGCGGACCGCGGCGAGGAGGAGGACGGCCGGCGTCGTCGCGACGAGGACGGCGCGGAGCGCCTTCGAGAGGGAGTCCCGCAGCGCCCCCGGATCCCGCAGCGTCGCCTGCGCGGAGAACCGGCCGAGGAGCGCGAGGCCGAGCCCCTGCGTGAGGAGGAGGACGAGGAGGCCGACGATCTTCGTCGCGTACCCGAGGTGCGAGATCGACTTCTCGGGCCCGTAGGACGCGATGAAGCGCTCGACGACGGCGTTCCCCCGGTAGAGGACGGAGCCGAGGAGGATCGGCCAGAGGAGGCGGGCGAGGCGGCGGACTCCGGGTTCCCCCCATCCCCCGGGCGTCGCGAGGGCGCTCCCCGGACCGGGAACCGGCAGGAGGAGGAGGCACTGCACGAGCGAACCCACCGTGGCGCCCCACGCCGCGGCCACGACGCCCCAGCGCGACGCGAGGGCGAGCACGATCGCGATCGTCGCGAGGTTCCCCGCGATCGGGACGAAGGAGGCGAGGACGTAGCGGTGGCGCGCGTAGTGGACGCTCTGGAACAGGCAGACGATCCCCTGAAGCGGGATCGAGGCGGCGAGCGCGCGGAGATTCCCCGCCGCGAGGTCCCTGCCCTCGTCGGGGAGCCCGGGCGCGAGGGTCCGGAGGATCGGACCGGCGAAGAGGGCGCAGAGGATCGAGAGCGCCCCGAGGACGAGGAGGCTCCACCGGAAGAGCCCGGCGAGCAGGCGCCGCCCCGCCTCCGTCTCGCCCCGCGTCTCCATCTCGACGAGGAGCGGCAGGAGCGTGAGGGTGAGCGCGCCCTGCACGACGACCGAGAGGAGGGTGGGGAGCGCCGAGGCCGCGAGGTAGGCGTCCATCTCGAGGCCCGCCCCGAACTGCCGCGCGAGGAGGGCGTTCAAAACGAGGCCCGAGACGATCCAGCCCGCGATCCCGGCCGAGACCGAGAGGGTCGAGCGGGCGATGGGAGGGATCGTCCCTCCCTCCCGGCGAGGGGGATCGCTCATCGCGTCCCGGAGAGGCCGAGCTCGAGGAGCCGCCCGGCGAGGAACTCGGCCATCGCCTCGCTCCCCTTCGGGGAGAAGTGGGTCGAATCGACGAGGCGGTCGTCCGTCCCCTCGACGCCTCGCGCGACGTCGGCGAGCGCGCCGCCCGGCTCCGCCGCGACCCGGCGGACGGCCGCCTCGCAGAGGGGGAGGAAGCGGGTCCAGGGGAGAGGGCCTCCCCCCTCCCCCTTCCGGAGCGTCTGCGTGCAGAGGATCGCGCGGAAGCCGTTCTCCTCGGAGAAGCGGACGATCGTCCGGAGGTTCCTCTCGAACGCCGCGAGGTCGATCTCCACGTTCCGCTCGTCGAAGAGCCGCTGGTAGAACCAGCGCCCCTCCTGCCGCCTGGCCCAGAGTGGATCGAGGACGCGCGCCTCGAACACGCCGAAGGCGGCCGAGAGGTTGAGCAGGTCCCGCAGACAGCCGTGCTTCTCGACGTGGCGGATCCGGAGGATCCCCGTCTCCGGCAGGCTCCCCGTCGCCCCGACCGACCCGACCTTCACCGCGTCGTTCCAGGTGTGATAGACGACGACGGCGTCGGGGGCGTAGCGGACGATCTCCTGCTCGAGGTAGACGAGCGACTCGTAGGACGAGTAGCCGGGGACGCCCGCGTTCACGACCTCGACTCGGCGTCCGGGGACCGCCGCCCGCAGCCTTTCCTCGAGCCTTCGCGGCCAGACCTGCTCGTCGCTCTCGGCCAGGCCGAACGTCGAGGACTCCCCGAGGCAGAAGATGCGCAGGGTGCCGGCGGGCTTCTCGGCCGCGAACTCGGGGCCCCGGAAGCCGAGGGAATTGACGGTGATCGTCCTCGGGCCGGCGAAGCGGATGCTCACCCCGGGCACGAGCGCGTAGCCCCGGTAGGGGTGGGCGCGGAAGAGGAAGTGGGAATAGTTGTGGCTCCGGGGGGAGACGCCGCGGACGGCATCGCGCACCCGGATCCCGACCTCCGCGACGACCCCGAGCGCGAGGAGGGCCCCGACGACGAGGAGGAGGCGCCGCCCGGGTCGGCCCCGGCCGCGCTCTTCCCACCGCCCTGGTCCTGCCGTCGGTTCTTCCACCTCGAGCCCCTCGGCTCCTCATTATGGAGGGCTCCCCGGCCCCGCCGGGAAGGGTGAGACGTCCGTCCCTCGCTGTCCCCTCACGGGCCGACCCGCTAGATTGATTCGAGCCGACGTGGATCCGAGAACCTTCCGGGGCAGAAAGGCGGCGGCGCTCTGACCCCGGTCCGGCGCGCGCGGCTCGCGGCAGGCGTCCTCCTCGCCGCGCTCGTCCTGGCGGAGGGTGCCGCCCGGATCCTCTGGGCCGCTCCCGGCCCGGAAGGCCCGAAGCCCCCGCAGATCGAAGGGCCCGTCCTCCGCCAGTTCGACCCGGCCCTCGGCTGGACGCTCGCCCCCTCCCTCGAGACGCGTCACCACTGTCCCGAGTACTCCGTCGGCTACCGGACCAACGCGCAGGGCGCGCGCGCCTCCCGCGACTACGCGACGGAGCGCGCTCCCGGGCTCGCGAGGATCGCCGCCTTCGGCGATTCCTTCGTCTTCGGCGTCGGCGTCGAGGAGGAGGAGCGTTTCACCGACCGGCTCGCCTCCCTCCTCGGAGACACGGAGATCCTGAACTTCGGGGTCCCGGGCTACGGGACGGACCAGGCCCTCCTCCGGTTCGAGCGGGAGGGAACCGCCTACCGTCCCGACGTCGTCCTCCTCGGCCACCTGATGGAGCACGTCGTCCGGAACCTCACCGTCGAACATCGATCCCCCCTGGCCGACGGGCAGGTCCGGCTCGATCCGACGCCTCGATTCGAGCTGACTCGCGACGGCCTCGAGCTTCGTACCGCGTCGGTCCCTCCCCCGAGAACCGAGGCCGCCTCCCCGGCGCCGGCGCCGTGGTGGACGCGAAGCCGGCTCGCGACCTGGATCGTGTTCCGACTCGATGCCCTCGCGAGTCGCCGACAGCCCTTCCCCGACTGGAAGGAGGGAAGCGAAGGAGCCTTGCTCACGCAGGCCCTCGTCGAACGGTTCGCGCAGGCGGCGCGCGGCATCGGCGCGGAGCCGGTCGTCGTGGTGCTCGGGGACCGGGTCTACCTCGACGGCCGGCTCGCTTCCCTCGCGGACCGCTCGCCCGTGAAGCGCTTCCTCGACTTCTGCTCGTCGCGGAACATCCCGACCGTCGATCTCCTCCCCGCCTTCGACGAGGCGAGGAAGGAGGGCCGCTCCCTCTTCTATTCCTGGGACGGCCACTGGACGCCCGAGGGACACCGCCTGGCCGCCGAGACGCTCGCGCGATTCTTCCGGGAGCGCGGCTGGCCGCCGCCCCGACGCTAGCGACCGGCGAGATCGCGCAGGATTCCCGCCTCGCGCGCGGCCCGGAGGACGACCTCCGCGATCGCCTCGTGTCCCTCGGCCCGAGGGTGGTAGCCGTCCTCGTAGAAGAGCGCGGGGTCCGCGGGGACGAGCCTCGCGCAGTCGGCGACCGTCACCGAGGCGGCGCCGGCCGCGCGGCGAGCGGCCTCGGCGTAGCGGAGGCGGAGGGGCTCGAGCTCCGAGCGCGGCACGGTCCAGTCCTCCTTGAAGTAGGCCTCCGGCGGCCGGTCGGGGCCGAAGGCGGCCGGAGCGGTGAGGAGGATCGGAGTCGCCCCCGCGCGCCGGATCGACTGGAAGATGGCGAGGAGGTTCGCCTCGTAGCTCTCCGGCGGCACGCGGGGAACGAGCGGTCGGGTCGCCGGAGGAGGATCGGGGAGGAGTCTGCGGCGGAGGAACCCGAGGCCGCGGCGGAAGAGCGCGTAGAGGCGCGAGGACTCGAGGAAGGCCCGGGTTCCCCCGAGCCTCTCGATCCAGACGGCGTCGGGGACGCTCGTCCGCCATCCGTCGTTCCAGCCGAAGAACACGGAGACGAGGTCGGGGCGGAGCGGGAGGACGCGAGCCTCGAGGTGGCGCAGTCCCTGGAGACTGGTGAAGCCGGGAACCCCCGCGTTCACCGCCTCGATGCGCAGGGAAGGACTCTCGGCCGCCAGGACCTCGGCGATCCTCGCGGAGAAGAGGTCCGCCTCCCGCACGCCGAACCCGAAGGTGACGGAGTCGCCGAGGGCGACGTAGCGGAACACGCCGGGGGACTTGTCCGTCCGGAACTCCTTCCCCCGGAATCCGAGGGAGTTCACGCGCACCTCGTAGTCGAGGGGGACGTGAGGGAGGGCGGGGCCGCGGCCCCGGAACCCAGGCCGGAGGCTCCACCGGGTGGCGGAGTCGTACTGGATGTAGGACTCCTCGAAGCCGGCGAGGCGGAGCGATGCCTCGGCGAGAAGGACGCCGCCGAGGGCGAGGAGGAGCCCCACGGCGAGGCGCCGGCCCCTCCTTCGCGTGGGACGGAGGCCGCTCCCTTCGGGGCTCAACGCTCCCCTCCGATTCCTCTCCGCTGGACGCAATCCGCGTAGAACTCCTCCGTCCTCCGGACGAACGCGCCGAGGGAGAAGCGTCCCTCGACGAGCCGGCGGCCTTCCTCGCCGAGCGCACGCCTCTTCGCGGGGTCGCCGAGGATGAGGAGGATCGCGGAGGCGAGGGAGACCGGATCGCGGGGAGGGACGAGGGTCCCCGCGGAGCCGTCCGGGACGACCTCCGGGATGCCCCCGGCCCGGGACGCGACGATCGGGAGCCCGCTCGCCATCGCCTCGAGGAGCGCGATCCCGAACCCTTCCCGCTCGTCGAGGGAGGGGAGCACGAAGACGTCCGCGGCGCGGAGGAACTCGGGGACGTCGCCCCGCATCCCGGCAAAGATCACCGACCGTTCGAGTCCGAGGTCCCTGGCCCGGGCCCGGAGGTCGGCCTCGATCGGCCCCCCCCCGACGAAGAGGAACCTCGTCTCCGGAAGGGCGCGGAGGACCTCCACCGCCGCGTCGAGGAGGACCGAGTGCCCCTTCATCGGGTCGAGCCGGGCGACGGTGACGACCACCGGCGCCCCGAGCGGGATGGAGAAGGCGTGGCGCACCGAGGACCCGTCGCCGCCGGTCGCCCACGCGCCCACGCCGTGAGGGATCGTCCGGATGCGCGAGGGAACGACCCCTCGGCGCCGGAGGAGTCCCGCAACAGCCGAGGAGACGGCGATCACGCCGTCCGCCCGGCGCAGGGAGGCGTAGCAGGCGCGACGGTAGAGGAAGTAGAGCGCCTCCGCGAAGAGGGTCGACCGCGCCGGCCGGTACCGCCCCCCGACGGTCGCGACGAACGCGGGGCGGGGACGCATCCGGCGCAGCGCCAGGGCGACCGCGATGTGGCCGTTGAAGTTGTGGGAGTGGAGGAGGTCCGCGCGCATCTCCCGCGCGTGTCGCGCGACGGCCGCGGGGAACCCGCGATCCCACTTCCCCGCCAGGGGAACCCACACGGCGCCGAGCGCGTCGGCCTCCTCGGGCCGCTCGATGCCGGGCCTGCGCCCGCAGAGGAGGAGCGGCTCGACCCGGGAACGATCGGCGTGCCGCACGAGGTGGAGCGTCTCGGTCCGGTTCCCCCCGATGTCGAGGTCCCAGAGGACGTGGAGGACGCGCAGGGGAGCCATCCGCTCAACCCCTCCCCTCGAGCGCGGCCCGGTAGGAGCGCTCGAGCGCCTCGACCGCCCGCTCCCACGGGAAGCGATCGAGGGCGTACGCCCGGCAGCGCTCGGCGAAGGCGGGGGCGCAGAGCCCCTCGCGATGGGCGCGCTCGATCGCGGCCGCGAGCGCCTCGGGTCCCGTCCCCGACACGAGCCGGGGATCGAGCGGCCGCAGGATCTCCCCCGTCCCCCCCACGTCGGTCCCGACGACCGGCAGCCCCGATGCGAGCGCCTCGAGCGTGACGAGGCCGAAGGCCTCGAGGCCGCGGGAGGGGAGGACGAAGAGGTCGGCCGCCCGGTAGTAGTCGGGGAGCGCCCCGTCGGGCACGGATCCGGGGAACCGGACCTCTCCCTCGATCCCCTCCTCCCGCGCGACCTCGCGAAGCCGGCCCTCGAGTCGGCCGGACCCGACGACGAGGAGGAGAGGCGAGAGGCGCCGCAGGAGCGCCGCCGCGCGGACGAGGTCCTCGAGCCCCATCCGGGGATCGAGGCGCCGGACGGTCAGGAGGACGAGGCGGTCGGCCCCGATGCCGAGCCTGCGCCGGACCTCCGACCGGTCCCCCGCGGGACGGAAGCGCGTCCCGTCGACGCCACCCGGGACGAGGTCGATCCGCCCCGGATCGACGCCCAGGGACTCCACCGCCTGCTCCCGCGAGGACTCGCTCAGGGCGAGCACGCGCCGCGCCCGCCGGAAGACCGCGCGCTCGATCCCCTCGACGAGACGCCCGTAGCCGAGCCGCGCGGCCGCGCGCGAGGCGCGGTTGCGCTTGCCGTCGGGACGGACGTGCTCGAACGCCCGCCACTCGAGATGGTACGGAGCGTAGAAGGTGGCGACGCAGGGAAGCCGCCGGCCGCGGGATCCGAGGAGCGCGCCGAG
>CBRGOK010000202.1:0-6713 GCA_967798035.1 uncultured bacterium | reverse complement strand
ATCCGGATGATCGGGAAGGACGCCCATCCGTGCGCGCGCGCCGCTCCCCGCGAGGCCTCCTCGCCGATGGCGCGGGCCGTCTCCCGGTTCGTGAGGTAGCCCCGGAGCACCCCCCGCTCGACGAGCGGCCAGCGACCCGCCGGGACCCCCTCGTGGTCGAAGCCGAAGGTCGCGAGGCCGCCGGGGGAGACGGAGTCCGCGACGATCGTGACGAGGTCGGAGCCGTAGCGGAACCGGCCGAGCTTGTCGGGAGTGAGGAAGGAGCCGCCGGCGAGGTCGACCTCGGCGCCGAGGACCCGGTCGAGCTCGCAGGGGTGGCCGCACGACTCGTGGAGCTGCAGCGCGACCTGGGAGGAGCCGAGGATCAGGTCCCGCACGCCGGCGGGACACGGGGGAGCCTCGAGGAGGGCCACCGCCTCGTCCCGCGTCCGCTCGACGTGCGCGGGGAGGTCGAGGGCCTCGACGGCCTCGTACCCCCCCTGGACGAACTGCCCGCCGAACGACATCGGGTAGGAGCGCGTCTGGACGTCCCCGTGCCCGGCAGCCCGGGCGAGGAGGCCCGCCCCCGAGCGCACGAAGCGCTGTTCGAGGAAGGCCCCCTCCGAATTCGCGAACCAGGAGTGCTCCCGGAGGAAGCTCATCGTGCAAGAGGTCGCGACGACCTCCGGCCTCGTCCGGAGGCCCGCGTCGCACCGGCGGAGAAGGTCGATCTTCTCCTCGAGGGAGACGCCGAAGGGATCCCGCCCGCAGGGACCCTCCCAGCGCGCGACCTGCGGGGGGTTGGGGGCGAGCTCGATCCTCCGCTCGCCGCGCAGGCGCGAGAGGGCGTCGGCGGCCGCGACGGCCCGCCCGGCCGCCCCGACGACCGCCTCGCGCGTGGAGCGTGGGGAGGCCGCGAATCCCCAGGCGCCCTCCCGCAGGACCCGGACGGAGAAGCCCTCCGAGGCGGGGGACTCGAGGGTCGCGATCGCCCCGTTGCGCACGCCGAGATTCTGCGCCTCCGAGCGCACGACCCGGACCTCGGCGTGGGAGGAACCGCGGGCGCGTGCCTCGTCGAGGGCGCAGGCGGCGAGCTCCCGGGGTTCCATCAGAAGGTGGTCGAGCTCGTGAACGCGAAGTCCTCGACGGAGAGGGCCGGGACGACGAAGTCCCCGCCGAAGAAGGCCTGGGCGAGCTCGCGGCGCCCGCCGATCGAGACGACCCGGCCGAGGGCCTGGACGAGGCTCTCCGTGAAGCGGAGGTTGCGGATCGGGTAGGCGAGCGCGCCGTCCCGGACGCAGAAGGTCCCGCTCCGCGTCATCCCCGTCACCGTCAGGGTCCGGGGGTCGATCAGGTTCGCGTAGTGGATGCGCGAGACGAGGACCGCCTCCTTCGAGGCGCGGACCATCTCCTCGACCGTCCGGTCCCCGGAGCCGAGGACGAGGTGGGAGGGGAGCGGCCCCGTCTCGTTCGGCTGCGGGAGGGCGTGTCCCGTCGAGGTCGTCCCGTGGCGCGCCGCGCTCGCCCGGTCGTGGACGACCCCCCGCGCGATCCCCGCCTCGACGAGGCGGACGCGGCGGGTGGGCGTCCCCTCCCCGTCGAAGGGCGCCCCGATGTGGAGGGGATGGAGGAGGTCGTCCTCGATCGTGATCCGGGGGTCGAGGACGCGCTCCCCGATCCGCCCGACGAGGAAGGAGGCGCCCTCCTCGACCGCCCGCGCCCCGAGGGCCTGGGTCGCCGCGAAGAAGAGGAGGTTCGCGACCGCCGCGGGCTCGAGGACGACCCGGATCCGCCGGGGCGGGAGGTCGCGCGGGACCCGCCCGAGCGCCCCCTTCTCGGCCGCGCGCGCGGCGATGGCGCGGGGATCGAGCCGGGCGACGTCGTGGTGGGTCTCCTCGCACCACCCCTCGGAATCCTCCGAGGTCGCCGTCACGGCGAAGGAGGCGCGCGTGGAGGCGTGGTGGGCCGCGCACCCTCGGGAGTTGACGATCGTCGAGGAGACCGCCTCCGTCAGGAAGCGCCCGCTCGCCCGCAGGTTCCGCTCCCGCGCGACCTCCGTGGCCGTCGCGATCGCCGCCGCCTTCGCCGGGAAGCTGTGGGCCGCGGTGTCCTCCGCGAAGTCGTTCTTCGTGATGCAGGTGGCCGCGCCGGGGAGGGGGAGGAGGTCCGGATCGGGCGGGCGGGCGCGGGCGGAGGCGAGCGCGCGTTGCGCCGCGGCGCGGACCGCCCCTTCCTCGGTCGAGCCCGCGCTCGCTTTCCCCTCCCTCCCCTCCATCCGGACCCGGATCGCGAGGTCGACCTCCTCGACGCTCCCGTCCTGCGTCGGGAGCCCGTCCGCGAAGCGGACGAACTCGGTGCGGCGGGAGACGAGGAGGACCTCCGTCTCGTCGGCCTTCGCGGCCTCGAGCGCGCGATGGGCGAGCAGGGAGGCCTCGGCCTTCTCGAGCATGGTCCCGGGCGGGGCGGGGCGCGGATGATATCCGGCGCGGTCAGCGCGCCGAGCGCTCCCCGATGCTCCAGGACCCGTCCTCCTCGCGGAGGGTGAGCCACCCGCCGAGGTCGAGGAGGAGGTCGCGCCGTTCCCAGGCCTCCGGCCCGAGCGTCCGGGAGAGGATCGCGCGCAGGCTCCCGCGGTGCGCGACCACGAGGACGCTCCCCCGGATCGAGCCGGCCGCCTCGAGCCCGTCGTAGGCCGCGACGACCCGCCGGCGGAACTCCTCGAACTCCTCGCCTCCGGGATACCCCTGCGCGCGCTTCTCGACGCGCCAGACCCGGAAGAACTCCGGCTCGCGCGCGGAGATCTCGGGCTCCGTCAGCCCCTCCAGCCGGCCGAAGTCGATCTCGCGGAAGCCCTCGACGACGTGCGGGGCGAGGCCGCGGCGCTCGAGGAGGATCCGCGCCGACTCCCGGGCCCGGGAGAGGGGGGAGGTGAACGCCGCGTCGATGGGGAGGGAGGCGAGCTCGTCCCGGGCGCGCCGGAGCTGGTCCCTCCCCTCCTCCGCGAGCGGGCTGTCCGTGCGGCCGAGGAACCGGACGCTCGAGCGTCCCTCCGTCTCCCCGTGGCGGACGAGGACGAGGCGGCGCATCCCCTACCGGAGGACGAAGTTCACGAGCCGGCCGGGGACGACGACGGTCTTCGCGATCGGCCGGCCGGCGGTCCACTCGCGGACGCGCTCGTCGGCAAGGGCCCGGGAGCGGATCTCCTCCTCCGCCGCGTCGGAGGGGACGACGAGGCGGGAGCGGACCTTCCCGTTCACCTGGAGGGCGATCTCGACCTCGCGCGACTTCGCGAGCGCGGGGTCGTAGGCCGGCCAGCCGCGGCGGAAGACGGTCCCTTTCTCCCCCATCGAGGACCAAAGCTCCTCGGCGAGGTGCGGGGCGAAGGGGGCGAGCATCTGGACGGCGAGGCGCGCGGCTTCCCGGAGCGCCGCGCGGTCGGCCGGGGCCTGCGCGGTCGGCGCCGCCTTCGCGATCCGGTCCGCGAGGGTGTGGAGCGTCGCGATCGCCGTGTTGAAGTGGAAGCCCCCCTCGAACGCCTCGCTGACCGACCGCAGCGCGGCGTGGGCCGCCCGCCGCAGGTCGTCGAGCGGCCCCGTCGCCCCGTCCGGGTCTCCCCCCGCGGGGACGGCGGCGACCGAGCGGACGAGGTCGTGGAAGCGGGCGAGGAAGCGGTACTGGCCGACGATCGCCGCGTCGTCCCACTCCGCCTCCTTCTCGGGGGGCCCGACGAAGAGCGTGTAGAGCCGCACCGCGTCCGCCCCGAAGCGATCGATCAGAGGCTCGGGGGGGACCGTGTTCCCCTTCGACTTCGACATCTTGTGGAGCGAGACGCGCAGCTCGGGGGCGCTCGGGAAGCGCTCGTGCCGCGGCTCGGGACAGACCCTGGGTCCACCGGCGGGACCCGCCTCGAGGGAGGGGCGCGCCGGGATCCAGCCGTGCTCGGGGCACTGGTAGGCGACCTTCGTGATCAGCCCCTGGGTGAAGAGGGCGGCGAAGGGCTCGACGAACGCGACGTGCCCGAGGTCGTGGAGGACCTTCGTGAAGAAGCGCGCGTAAAGGAGGTGGAGGATCGCGTGCTCGACTCCGCCGATGTACTGGTCGACCGGGAGCCAGGCGTCGAGGAGGGCGCGGTCGAAGGGGCGGCTCTCGTCCCGGGGGGAGAGGTAGCGGAGGAAGTACCAGGAGGAGTCGACGAACGTGTCCATCGTGTCCGTCTCGCGCCGCGCCTTCCCGCCGCACTTCGGGCAGGAGGTCTCCACGAACTCGGGCGAGCGCGCGAGCGGGCTCTCCCCCGTCGGCCGGAACTCGACGTCGGGCGGGAGGAGGACCGGGAGGGACGCCTCGGGGACGGGGACGATCCCGCACGCCGCGCAATAGACGATCGGGATCGGCGCGCCCCAGTAGCGCTGGCGCGAGATGAGCCAGTCGCGCAGCCGGAAGGTGACCTTCCGGCGCCCGACCCCCTCCTTCTCGACCGCGTCGGCGATCCTCTCCCACCCCTCGGAGTTCGGGAGCCCGTCGAAGGGGCCGGAGTTCACCTGGCGCCCCTCCCCGACGTGGGCCTGCTCCAGGCCGCCCGGGGGGATCCCGTCGGGGGGCTCGATGACGACCCGGATCGGGAGGGCGTGCGCCTTCGCGAACGCGAAGTCCCGCTCGTCGTGGGCCGGCACCCCCATCACGGCCCCCGTCCCGTACTCGGGCAGCACGTAGTTGACGACCCAGAGCGGGACGAGCTCGCCCGAGAGGGGGACGCGGACCTTGACCCCCGTGTCGATCCCCTCCTTCGGCGAATCGGCCGACGTCCGCTCGACGAAGTTCTGGCGCCGCGCTTTCCCCGCGAAGGCCCGGATCGCCTCCGCGCGGGGGTTGCCGGCGCAGACGCGCTCGAGGATCGGGTGCTCGGGAGCCATCGCGACGAAAGTGACCCCGAAGACCGTGTCGGGGCGGGTCGTGAAGCAGCGCACGACCTCCTCCCCGGGGGAGATCCGGAAATCGAGCTCGACCCCCTCGCTCCTCCCGATCCAGTTGCGCTGCATGGCGAGGACGCGCTCGGGCCAGCGGTCGAGGAGCCGGAGGTCGTCGAGGAGGCGCTCCGCGTAGGCGGTGATCCGGAAGAACCACTGCTCGAGGTCGCGCGGCTCGACGATCGTCCCGCACCGCTCGCACGCCCCGTCGAGGACCTGCTCGTTCGCGAGGACGGTCGCGCAGGAGGGGCACCAGTTGACCGGGGCGCGCTGGCGGTAGGCGAGCCCGGCCCGGAAGAGCTGCAGGAACATCCACTGCGTCCAGCGGTAGTAGCCGGGATGGCAGGAGGCGATCTCGCGGCTCCAGTCGTAGCCGCAGCCCCAGCGCTGGAGCTGCTCCTTCATCCGCGCGATGTTCGCGAGGGTCGAGAGGCGCGGGTGCTTCCCTCCCTGGATCGCCGCGTTCTCCGCGGGGAGGCCGAAGGCGTCCCACCCCATCGGCGAGAGGACGCGGTCCCCGCGCATGAGGCGATAGCGGACGAGGGCGTCGCCGAGGATGTAGTTGCGGCCGTGCCCGACGTGGAGGTGGCCCGAGGGGTAGGGGAACATCATCAGGGCGTAGAACTTCCGCCCCGGTCCCTCGAGGCGGGCGCGGAACAGGTCCTCCCTCTCCCAGAGGGCCCGGGCGCGCGACTCGATCTCGGCGAAGGGATAGAGAGGGCGGGCGGCCATGGAAAGGAGGCGGAGGATAGCGGCGGCCGTCGGGAGGAGCGACCGCGGTGCTTGGATCCGCCGAGGCGGGAGCGCTAGAATCCGCCCGACCGCGGGGGATTAGCTCAGCTGGAAGAGCGCTACAATGGCATTGTAGAGGTCAGGGGTTCGAGTCCCCTATCCTCCACCACCTCCTCCTCGCGCGCGCCCGACGGCTCCCCCTCCTCGCCGCGCGTCTCCCTCTCGGTACCGCTTAACCGCCGACGCGCGCGCCGCCCGCTTCGCGGCGAAGGGCGCCCTCCAGTATCTTCCGGGGCCCCTCCGGCCGGCCGGGGGGCTCGACCTCGTGACGAGCGAACTCTTCGATCCCGACCGCCTGCGGACCCTCGAGAGGCTGAGGAGCGAGGGGGTCGACCCCTACCCGGCCCGCTCCCCCTCCCCCTCCCCGATCGCGTCGGCTCGCGACCTCGCCGACAAGGGGGAGGCCGAGGCGACGGTCGCGGGGCGGATCCTCGCGCATCGCCCCTTCGGGAAGCTCGCGTTCCTCGTGCTGCAGGACCGGACCGGGAGGATCCAGGTCGCCGTCCGGAAGGGGGAGGTCGGCGAGCGGGGGTGGGCGGTCTACGAACGGATCGACCTGGGCGACCTCCTCGCCGCGAAGGGGAAGGTCGGGCGGACGAAGACCGGGGAGGTGACCCTCTTCGCCACCGAGGTCGTCCTCCTCGCGAAGTCGCTCCTCCCCCCTCCCGAGAAGTGGCACGGCCTCGCCGACGTCGAGCTGCGCACGCGCCTGCGCTACGTCGACCTCTGGGCGAGCGAGGGGGTCCGGGAGGTCTTCGAGAAGCGCGCGCGCCTCGTCCGCGCGATCCGGGCCTTCCTCGACGGGCGCGGGTACGTCGAGGTGGAGACGCCGACGTTCCACCCGATCGCCGGGGGGGCGAGCGCGCGCCCCTTCACGACCCACCACAACGCGCTCGACCTCGACCTCTTCCTCCGCATCGCCCTCGAGCTCCCCCTGAAGAAGCTCCTCGTCGGCGGCCTCGAGCGCGTCTACGAGAT
>CBRGOK010000201.1:0-6753 GCA_967798035.1 uncultured bacterium | reverse complement strand
GCAGGGGAGCGTGTGCGACTCGGCGGGTCGTCCGATCGCGGGGGCGCGGGTCGCGGGCGCGATCGGGTTGGACGCGGCGACGGTCGCGGAGACCCGGACCGGCGAGGAGGGCTCCTTCCGCCTCCCCCTTCCCGCGAGAGAGGCGCCTCGCGGCCCGACGGCGGAGGTCGCCGTCCTCGTCTCCGCGACCGGCTTCGCGCCGACGCTCGTCCAAGGGATGCACCCCTCCTGGAACCGTCCGGTCCAGGCGGGACGGATCGCGCTCCTCCGACCGGGGATCGTCGAGGGGAAGGTCCTCCTCGCCGACGACGAGCCCGCGCCGGGGGCCGACGTCCGCGCGATTCCCCCGGGAGCCTGGTCGAGGCTCGCCCCGATCCTCGGTTGGGGCGGGACGGCGGCGCAGGCCGACTCGACCGGGGCCTTCCGCCTCGAGGGGATTCCTCCCGGCAACATGCGCATCACCGCCTCCCGCGACGGATTCTCCCCCGTGTCGAGGGAGGGCCTCCTCGTCGGGGAGGGAAAGACCTCCGACGGAATCGAGCTGCGCTTCCGGAAGGGCTCCTTCGTCGCCGGCACCGTCCTCGACCCCTCGGATCGGCCCGTCCCCCGGGCGGAGGTCCGCTACGAGGGCGCGGGAGGCGGGGAGCCCCTCCGAGGCGAGACGGACGAATCCGGGCGATTCCGTCTCGGTCCGCGCCCCTCGGGGGAAACGGGAACCCTCACGGCCTGGACCGGGAGCCTCGCCTCCCCCGAGGTCCCGGCGACGGCCGGAGCGGGGGAACACGCCGTGCGCATGACCCGACGCCTCCGCGTGGCCGGTCGCGTTCTCGCCTCGGACGACCGGGCCGTACCCGGGGCGATCCTGAACCTGGAGAGACCCCGCGACCTCCCTCGAGGCGGGTCGCAGGCGCCCCGAGCGAACCAGCCCTGGCAATCCGTGGCCGGGCCCGCCTCGACCTCGGACGCGTCGGGCACTTTCTCGATCCTCCTCCCGTCCAACGGGTGGTTCCGGGTCCTCGCCCGGGCCGAGGGCTTCGCGCCGGCCCGTTCCGATTGGATCCTCGCGGAGGAGGGAGCGCCCTCCGGGGAGGCGATCCTCCGCGTCCACCCGGGCCGCGCGATCGCGGGCCGCGTGGTGGGGCCCGGTGGCTCGCCGGTTCCGAGGGCGGAGGTCTCCGCGAGGGGACCCGCCGGATCGGAGGGCTCCACCGAGCAGGTCGAGGCGGAGGGGGGACGCTTCGAGATCTCCGGCCTCCGACCGGGGACCTACCGGCTCACGGCGTGGGCACCGGGGTTCGAGCAGGCGCGCCGGGACCACCTCGTCCCGGAGACGGGGGAGGTCGGCCCGGTCGAGATCTCCCTGCGCCCCGCCTCCGGGATCGCCGGGAAGGTCCTCGCCGGCGGGGGCGGCCGTCCCGGAACCCTCGCCGTCCTCGCCCGGGCGACGAGCGGCCCCACGAAGGGGTTGGCCTTCGCCGGCGCCGACGGCCGGTTCGAGATCCTCCCCCTCCCTCCCGGAACCTACCGGGTCGAGGCGCGCACGCTCCCACTCGAGAAGACCTCCTCCTCCTCCTGGCAGGCCCACGCGACCGGCCTTTTCCCGCCGAAGCCGAGCGACAGGGCCTCCGAGGTGACGGTTCCCGACGGGGGGATCGCGGAGGTTTTCCTCGACGCGGACGCCGCCTCGCTCCCGCGGCTCTTCGGGACCGTCCGCCGAGGGGGGTTCCCCGCCGCGGGCGTCGAGATCCGGGCGAAGGGGAAGGGAGGGACCTCCGCGGGATTCCAGAAGAGCGCGAGGACGGACGCCGAGGGATCCTTCGAGCTCTGGCTCGCCGTCGAGGGATCCTTCGAGGTCCAGGCGAGGGAATCGGGCGCTCCCGCGCCCGGCGCGAGCCGCACCGTCGAGGTCACCTCCGGCGTGGACCTCGAGGTTTCCTTCGACCTCGTGTCCGGCGAGATCCGGGGCCAGGTGGCGGCGGACGACGGCGCGCCGATGGCGAACCCGCACGCGCGCCTGTCCTGGGAGGGGGATCCGGAGAACCGGTCCCCGGGCTCGAGCCGGAAGGGGGAGAGCGCGAGCGGCAAGTTCGCCTTCCGGGGACTCCCCCCCGGCTCTTACATCCTGACGCTCTGGGCGGACGGCCGCGGCGTCCGCGTCGAGCGGATCGAGCTCGCGGGAGGGGAGATCCGGGACCTCGGGGACATCCCCCTCCCGAAGGAGGTCGCCCTCGCGGTGAGCGTCCGGTGGGAGGACGGGCGGCCCGTCGAGGAGGGGAGCGTCCGTGTCGAGGATTCCTCGGGCCGCGTCCTCCCGTCCCTCGACGGCTCGGGGTCCGGCACCCGCGTCCGCGGCGGGACGCTGCGCATCGGGCACCTCAGCCCCGGAACCTGGCGCCTGCGGATGACGCGCCCCGCCCGCGCGACGCTCGAGGTGCGCCTCGCCGAATCCGGACCGACCGACCTCGCGTGGATCCTCCGCGCGGACCAGGCGACGGAGCAGGACGAGGACGGCGGCTGACGCCGCGAGCGCTCAGCCCCGCGCGCGCCCGACCCGGGCGAGGTAGAGCTGCGCCGGGTCGATCCCCTTCCCCTTCTCCCCGCGGCGCGCCGCCTCCGCCCCGAGGAACTCGGTCTTGATCCCGATCCCCTTCGTCGAGCCCTGGCTCGAGCCGTACCGGATCCCGGCGATCTCGCGGCCGCGCCGCTCCCAGGCGAGGAAGATCGCCGAGTGGCCGGTGCCGCTCTCCCGCCAGAACTGGACGAAGTCGCCGGGTCTCGCTTCCTCCAGGTCCTCGACACGGCTCCCCAGCCCGTAGTCGACCAGCGCATGCAGGACCGTCCGGCGGTCGCCGTCGGAGCCGTACCAGGCACGGCGGAACGCGACGATCGACTCGGGGGTGAGGTCCCCGATCCGGAACGGGCGTCCCTCCTCCCGGCACCACTCCTCCCACGCGCGGAAGAAGACCTCGAAGGTCAGGCCGCAGCAGTAGGAGCGCTTCTCCGGATCCCCGGTCGCGACCTTCGTCCCGAGGTAGACGAGGTCCCGGGTCGTCCCCTCCCAGGCGCTCCCCTTCGGCCACCAGTAGCCGTGCGAGCCGTCGCGGGGGTAGGACTCGAAGACGCGGAGGACGTGGGGGTTCAGCGCCCCCGGCTCGGGGATCGGAGCGGGGCGGGTCTCCTGTCGCGCGCCGGCCGCCAGGATCGCGAGGGGGACGGCGAGCGCAAACCTCACGCGATCACTTCTTCCGGGCGACGTCGAACTTCGCGGTCTCGACGTTCTTCCCCTTGTCGAAGTACTGCCACTCCGACCGCAGCCGGTCGGGCCCGAGGAAGACGATCGTCGCCGCATGCATGTGCGCGTCGTCCTCGGACTTCATGTTCGTGCCTCCCGCGCAGGAGAACTCGAGCCGGTCGGCGGACCCCCCGGGCTTCGCCCTCATCCGCGGCTGATTCCCCTGCGCGCAGTAGTGGGTGAGCATCAGGTTCTCGCCGTCCATGTGGTAGACCGTGACCATCTCGTGGTCCGAACCGGGGAACATCGTCTCGATGACGGCGCTCCCCGCCGCGGTCACCTTGTAGGAGGAGACGACCTCGGCCGTCGGCTTGCCGTCCTCGCCGACCTTCACCCAGTCGCCGGCGAGCGCCTTGATCCTGTCGAGGGCGGAGGCCTTCTTCGGCTCGTCCCGAGGAGGGGAGAGGGCGAGGAGGAGGAGCGGAACGATCCCGAGGAAGCCGGAGGCCACGGCCATGTTCTTCTCCTGGGTCGGGGGCCCGGGAAGGATGTTACGGGAGCCGGTACGCCTCCGGCACGGGCCGGTTCGGGCGGTCGAACCAGAGCGGACGGCGGAGCCCTCCCGGGCCGGGGGCGGGGCGCGTCATCGCCATCCATTCCTTGTAGGCCTCGAACGACTTCGCCGTGTCCACGACGACGTCGCCGTAGCGGTCCCCCGGTCGCGCGCGCTCGACCGTCACCTTCTGGTGCCAGCAGTGCATTCCGGAGGCCGGGTCGGGCTGGACAGGGAAGATCAGGTTCTGGTGCACGCCCGACTCGCGCCACCAGATGCGGCGGGAGTCGGGATCGGCACTCTCGAACGGCTGAACGCCCCGGCGCTGCCGGATCCTCCAGACGGAGCCCTCGCGCTCGATCGAGACCTCGGCCGAGGACCAGCGGTGGCCCCCGCTCGCCTCCTCCTTCGCCCGCCAGCGCCCGAGGTGGTGGGAGATCGCGACGACGCCGGGGGCGATCCCCTCGGTGACGTAGCAGCGGTTGACGAGGTGGCCGATCCGGGTCGAGACGCGGAGGAGCTCGCCCGTCTCGACGCCCAGGCGCTCGGCGTCGCCCGGGTGGATCAGCACGGGATTGGAGTTCGCGAGCTCGTAGAGCCACTTCGACGGCGAGCGCGTGTGGATGAGGGTCGGGAGGCGGAAGTTCGGGAGGAGGTCGAACTCGTTCTTCTCCCGGTCGAGGGTGCGCCAGTCGACGTGACCGGGGAAGTAGCCGGGGAGGGCGTGCTCGGGCCATCCCCACTCGACCATCGTCCGGGACCAGAACTCGAGGCGGCGCGTCGGAGTCGGGAACCCCTCGACGACCCCCTCCCCCTGGCGCAGGCCGACGGGAACGCCGTCGCGGGAGGCGATCCCCGTCGCCGGGTCGACCTCGGCTCCCGCCACGGCACGCTCGTGGAGGAGCCGCACGTCCTCCTCGACGGAGAAGACGCCGAAGCGTCGCATGTACTCGAGGGGGGACATCCCCTTCTCGCGCGCCGCCTCCGGGAGCCTCGGCACCCCGTTCTCGAACATCCAGCGGTAGTACTCCTCGACGCCGAGCTTCTCGCCGGGGCGGTAGGGAGACTCGAAGTACTTCCGGATTCCGAGGGAGCCGTCCGGGTCGATCCGCCAGGAGAGCTCGATCCAGAACTCGTTGTGCTCCCAGACCTCCCCGGGGTTCGCCTCCCGCGAGTCGCCGACGGCGATCCCGGAGCGCTCCTTCGCGACGCGCACGACCGGCTGGCGGAATCCGACCCAGCGGCCGTGGTGGGTCTCCTGGCTCTGGTTGTCGTGGCGCTCGAGCCCCATCCCCAGGGGAAGGACGAGGTCCGCGAACCAGGCGGTCTCGCTCCAGTAGGGGGTGAGGCAGACGTGGAGGCCGACCTTCGACTCGTCGGTGAGGGCCTCGATCCACGACATCCCGTCGGGGTTCGTCCAGACGGGGTTGTAGACGCGCGTGAAGTAGACGTCGACCTTGCCACGCCCCTCCTTCAGAAGGTGCGGGAGGAGGAAGGACATCTCGAAGAAGGCGAGGGGGAACTCCCGCGGGAAGAGGAGGTCGTTCCACTCCCGGACGGGCGGGGCGGGGTTGGGGTGCTTCGGGACGAACTTGTTCCAGGTGTGGGGGTTGACCCCTCCCTCCGTCCCGAGCGCGCCGGTGAGGACGACGAGGAGGTAGAGGCAGCGCACGATCTGCCATCCCCAGAGGTTTCCGGAGGAAGCCGCGCGCCAGACGTGGGTGGAGAAGCGGCTCCCCGCCTCGGCGATCCACTCCGCCGCCTGCTCGATCCGGGCGGCGGGGACGCCCGTCTCCTTCTCCGCCCTCTCGAAGGTGAAGTCGCCGTACAGGGCTTCGAACGCGGCGAGGAACTTGTCGAATGTCGGGGAGGGATCCCCCTTCGCCACGCGGAGGTACTCCTCCCAGTTCACCCAACGCCGGACGAACTCGACGTCGAACCGCCCGGTCCGGACAAGGTGGATCGCGATCGCGAGGAGGAGCGCCCCCTCCGTGCCCGGCCTCGCCGGGAGCCAGAGGTCGGCCTTCGCCGCCGTGTTCGAGAGGCGGGGGTCGACGACGATCAGCTTCGCCCCGGAGTACTTCGCGTCGACGATCCGCTGGGCGTGGGGGTTGAAGTAGTGCCCCGTCTCGAGGTGGGAGGAGAGGAGGAGGATCGTCTTCGCGTTGGCGTAGTCGGGGGAGGGTCGGTCGTAGCCGCACCAGAGGAAGTGCCCGAGGCGCGCCGAGGAGGAGCAGACGTTCGTGTGGGAGTTGTGGCCGTCGACCCCCCAGGCCTGGAGGACGCGCATGACGTGGCCGTCCTCTCCCGGCCGGCCGATGTGGTACATGATCTCGTTGCGCCGGCCGCCGACGATCGCGCGCCGCATCCGCCCCGCGATCTCCTCCAGCGCCTCGTCCCAGGAGATCCGGCGCCACTTCCCCCCTCCGCGCGGCCCATCCCGCCGCAGGGGATGGAGGATCCGGTCGGGGTCGGTCACCTGGTTGACCGTCGCGGCTCCCTTCGCGCAGAGCCGGCCGCGGCTCCCGGGGTGGAACGGGTTCCCCTCGACCTTCCGGATCGTCCAGGTCTCCTTGTCGACGTAGGCGAGGACCCCGCACGCCGCCTCGCAGTTGAAGCAGAGGCTGGGGACGATCGCGTAGTGACGCTCCACCTTGCGCGGCCAGTCCTTCGACTCGAACTCGACCCAGTCGTCCCACTTCGCGGGATCGGGATGGGAGCGGAGCTTCGGCGACCAGGGCTTGGGCCGGCTCTTCCAGGAGGGGGGATTCATGCGAGGGGGACCGCCTGGCCGGCGTAGACCCACGCCCGGCTCCAGAAGAAGACGCCCACGATCGCCGCGAGGGCGCCCACGGCCTGGGAGGGGATCGAGCCCGAGCCGAGGACGAGCAGGAGGAGGGGGCCGACGACGCCGAGGCCGACCGCCCCGACCCAGAAGGGGAGGGAGAACTCCCCGCGCACGATCTTC
>CBRGOK010000200.1:0-6777 GCA_967798035.1 uncultured bacterium | reverse complement strand
CAGGCCGAGGGAGCCGAGGGCGAGGCAACCCGATGTGGAGGAGACGCGCCCGGGGATCCAGGTGACGGCCTCCGCGCGCGCCGGATGGAGGGCGAAGGCGGCGGTCGCGACGAAGGCGACGATCCAGCCGCGGGAGGGGAGGAGGAGGCGGATCGCGACGAGGAGGAGGAGCGAGGCGGCGGCGTGCGTCAGGAAGTTCGCGAGGTGGTACCCGAAGGCGACCCGTCCGAAGAGGGTCCAGTCGAGGGCGTACTGCAGCGTGAGGAGAGGTCGCCAGGCGGCGTGTCCCTCGAGACCGAGCCAGGGGGAGGTCCACTCGTCGAGGAGGCGCGGGAGGTCGAGCGCGCCGTCGCGAAGGAGGAGGTTCGCCTCGAAGGCGTCCGAGAGGAACCATCCCCCGAGGCCTCCCCCGAACCCGACGAGGAGGAGGGCGAGGAGGCCCGCGAAGGCGAGCGCTCCCTCCCGTCCCGGCGAGGCCGCCCGCTCCGGATCCCGCGCGCTCGCCCGCGCCACCGGATCACTATATCCCCCGCCCCCCCACGGCTATCTTCCCGCGTCGACCGCCGGCCGGATGAGGAATCCCCGCGATCTCCCCGCGCTCCTCCTCTACGCCGTGGCGGCGGTCCTCCTCTACGGCGAGACCTTCGGCGGGGGCCGGGTCTTCTTCCCCGTCCACTCCGACGAGTTCCCCCCCTGGTCGGCCGCCGTCCCCGAGGAGCGCCTCGCCTCCCTCCGCGCGACCTCGATCCTCGGCCTCACGGACAAGCCCTGGTCCTTCCATCCCCAGTTCGTCGAGGCGGGGAGGGCGCTGGCGCTCGGGGAGATCCCCCTCTGGAACCCGAACCTCTTCTGCGGGTTCCCGCAGCACGCCGTGCAGCTCACGGGGCTCTTCTATCCCTTCAACCTCCCCTTCCTCCTCGGGGACCCCTTCCGCTGGTACGGCCTCCTCGCCGCGTTCCACGCCTTCGCGGCGGCCTCCCTCACCTACGCCTTCCTCCGCCGCCTCGAAGTGGGGCGCGCGGGAGCGGGCCTCGCCGGCCTCGCGTTCGGATTCGGCGGCTGGCACGTCCTGCGCGCGCACTATCCGATGGTCGCGGCGGCGGGAACCTGGCTGCCCCTCCTCCTCCTCTCGATCGAGTCGATCTTCCGGGGAAAGGGAGCCCGGTGGATCGCCGCCGGGGCGTTCGCCCTCGCCCTCTCCTGCTCCGCCGGCTTCCCGCAGGTCGGGATCCTCACCGCGGAGCTCGCCCTCGCGTACGGCGGCTGGCGGTTCCTCGTCCTGCGGCGGGACCCGGCGGGGATCGCTCCCCGGGCGATCGCCTGCGCGGCCGTCTTCCTCCTCGGCGGGCTCCTCGCCGCGCCGCAGCTCCTCCCCGGCGTGGAGTTCGGCTACCTCTCGCAGCGGAGCGAGGTCTCGGTCGAGGACCTCCGGATCCGCGCCCTGCATCCCGCGCACTACCTCTCCCTCCTCGTCCCGGACCTCTTCGGGGACCCCCTCCGCGACGCTTCGGGCCCGCCCCTCCTCGCGGGTCTCCTCGTCCCGCCGAGCGACGTCGCCTTCAACGTCTTCGAGAACGGCGCCTACTTCGGCGTCCTCCCGCTCCTCGTCGCCTTCCTCGGCCTGCGCCGCCGCGGGCCGGCCGCGTTCTTCGCGGTGGCGGCGGCGGCCTTCGCCGCCCTCTCCCTCGCGAGCCCGCTCCTCTCCGTGGGCCGCGCCCTCCTCCCCGGCTTCCGGGTCGGCGCGCCCGCGCGCGCCCTCTTCGGCGTCGCGTTCTGCGGCGCGGCCCTCGCGGGCTTCGGTCTCGACGCGCTCCTCCGGGAGGGCCTCCCCCGCCGGAGGATGGCAGTCGCCGCCCTCCTCCTCGTCGGCGCGGGATGGGCTGCGGCGATCCTCTCCTTCGGCGACGCGCCCTTCGCGGGGAAGCGACTCTTCACGAGCCGTCCCGCCCTCGCGCGGGTGAAAGCCCTCACCGGGGTCGAGGTCACGCGCGAGGAGGTCCTCCGTCGCTACCCCGAGGCGGTCCTCGGCGCCCACGTCGACCGCGCCCGCAACCAGGCCGCCCGGCTCCTCCTCTTCCTCGGAGGCGCCCTCGGCGCGCTCCTCTTCGCCGGGAGATGGCGGCCGGCCTGGGCGATCGGGCTGACGGCGGCGGACCTCCTCGCCTACGGGTGTCCTCTCGCGAACTCCGTCCCGCGGGAGGGGCTCTTCGAACCTCCCGCGCTCGTGCGACCCCTCCTCGAGCGGCGCGAGGAAGGGAGGATCTTCCGCGTCGGCGACCGGTTCGTTCTCCCGCCGAACCTCCTCGCGTACTGGGGACTCGAGGAGGCGGGCGGCTACTCCCCCTCGCTGCGGTCCTACGAGAAGTTCCTCGGGCTCGTCGACCCGAAGGCCCCTTCGGGAGGCGTCGGGGCCTCCTCCCTCTCCGGCCCCGACCCGACCCGGGATCCCCTCTTCCCGCTGCTCGGGATCCGGTGGCTCCTCGCGCCCCTCGACCTGGCGGGGAGGTGGCCCACGGACCGCGGGGAGACGATCGCGCGCGAGGGAGGCTTCGCGCTCCTGCAACTGCGGGAGGCGCCCCTCCGGGCCTTCGTCGTCCGACGCGCCCGGCGGGTCCTCGACGAAGAGGCTGTGCTCCGCCGGCTGCGCGAGCCCGACTTCGATCCGCGGAGCGAGGTCGTCCTCCTCGATCCGGACGTCTCGGGTCCCGACTCGACGCCCGGCGAGGGGGAGGGGATCCCCGCGCGGATCGTCGAGGTCACCTTCAACCGCCTCGTCGTCGACTCGCCCGAGGAGGGCTGGCTCGTCCTCCTCGACGCCTGGTATCCCGGATGGGTGGCGCGGGACGGGAAGGGAGAGAAGAAGGAGATCCTGCGCGCCGACCTCCTCTTCCGCGCCGTACAGGTCTCGAAGGGGGAGAGGATCGAGTTCTCCTTCGAGCCCGCGAGCTTCCGCTGGGGCGTCGCACTCGGGGTCGCCGGCCTGCTCGGGGTGGCCGGGGCCCTGTTCCTGGGTCGGAGGGGGGACTCGTGACCGCCCGCACGGGCGATCGCCTCGCCCTCCTCGTCCTTTTCCTCGTCCCTCTCCTGCTCCTCGGCCGGGCCTGCGCCCCGGGCAATGTCCTCCTCCCCCGCCATCCGGTCCGGTTCGCGCCGCTCGACCGGCATGTCGATCCGGCGTTCCTGGAGGAGGTCTCGCGGGGGGAGAACCCGGTGATGATCGACAAGGTCCTCCCGATCCTCACCGACGCGCGCGCCTTCGTCCGCGGGATCCAGGAGGGAAGGGTCCCCCTCTGGGACTCTCGCGACGCGGGAGGCTCGCCTCTCCTCGCGCAGAGCGTCGCCGGCTCCCTCTATCCGCCGAACCTGCTCGGGCACCTCCTCCTCGGTCCCGAGAAGGCCTTCGCGCCCCTGGCGATCCTCTCCCTGTTCCTCGCCGGCGGGTTCGCGTTCCTGTTCCTGCGCGCGCGCGCGCTCCCGGCCGCACCCGCCCTCCTCGGCGCCCTCGCCTTCGCCCTCTCCGGCCACTGCCTCGCGAACCTCCACTACTCCTGCAAGGTCGACGCGCTCGTGTGGCTTCCGGCCGCCTTCCTCGCCGTCGAGCGCCTCGCCCAGGGGTCGCGGCCCGGGGCGGCGGCGGGGCTCGCCGCGTCCCTCGGCCTCTCGTGCCTCGCGGGTTTCCCGCAGGTCAGCGCCTACGTGGTCCTCGCGACCGCCGCCTACGCGGCCGTCCGGCTGACGCGTGTCGCGCCGGAAGCCCGCGCGAGGACCCTCCTCCTCGCGGGGGGCGCGGGGATCGCCGGGCTCGCCCTTGCGGGCGTCCAGCTCCTCCCGGCGGCGGAGGCCTCCCGCGAGTCCCTCCGCTCCCTCCAGACGGTCGAGTCGTTCCGCTCCTCCTCCCTCGAGACGCCCCTCCTCTCCCACTTCCTCCTCCCCCACGCCTTCGCCTCCCCCACGGAGGCCCCGTCGGGTCGGCTCGAGCCCTTCGCCTGGCTCCTCCTCCAGCGGCCCACGGTCGCCGACTCGCGATTCCTCTTCACGGAGGGCGCGCTCTACCTCGGCATCGCCCCCCTTCTCCTCCTCCTCGCGGGACTCCTCCGTCGGGAGGGACGCTTCCCGGCGGCCGGCTTCATCGCCTCCCTCCTCTTCGCCTTCGGATCCCCCCTCCTCGCCCCTCTCACCTGGACCCCGATCGCGAGGGTCGGCGTCCCGGCGAGGGCCTTCGCCGTCGGCGCCTTCTTCGCCGCCTGGCTGGTCGCCCTCGGGGTGGATCGGGTCCTCCGTCCCGAGAACACGGCGCTCCGGCGGAGGCTCGCCGCCTGTGCGCTCCTCCTCGTCCTCTTCGGGGGGGCGGGGGCCCTCGCGATCCGCCCCGCCCGCATCGAGGCGGGGGCGGTCCCCCGGCTCGTCGAGCGATGGAGGGGATCGCCCGAGGCGGCGAGGATCGAGCCCCTCGATGAGGCGAAGGTCCGCTCCCTCTTCCCCCCGGCCGTCTTCGAGCAGGCCGGCCGGAGGCTGCGCTTCGACCTGCTGCGGCTCGCGATCTTCGCGGCCCTCTCGGGCGGAGCGTTGCTCGCCGGGAGGAACCGTCCGGTCGCGCTCGCCGCGGTCACGATCGCCGACCTCTTCGCCTTCGGCTGGCCGATCCTCGCCCCGCGCCGCGCGGGCGTCCTCTTCCCCGAATGCCCTCCCGTCTCGGCGACGCGGGCGGCGGCGGGAGACCTCCGCGTCGTCCGATGCGACCCGACGCCGGGGGGAGAGCCGGCCCTGGTCTACAACCTCCTCCGCTCGAATCTCCTCGGCGAGTACGGGATCTCGGACCTCTCCGGCCACATGGCCTTCGCGCCTCGACGCCCCATCGAGCTCTTCGAGGCGCTCGATCCCCGCACGCGCTACCGGGACTGGCTCGCGCGCCTCACGGATCCCGCCCAGGTCGGCGAGGCGCTCCTCGACGCGGCCGGCGTCGGCGCGGTCCTCTCGGCGGAGGCGATCGAGGATCCGCGGCTCGAGGAGACCTACCGGGAGGAAGGCTTCCACGTCTACCGGCGCAGGGACGCCCTCCCCCGCGCCTGGGTCGTGCCGAGGGCCCGATTCGTCCGCGACGACGGGCGGCCCGGCCCGGGGAACGAGGCCATTCCCGCGGTCCTCTCGCGGTCCTTTCACCCCCGCGAAGAGGTCGTCCTTCCCGAGTTCGCCTCGCGCTCCCCGGGGACCGGCGGGGGGGAGATCCGGCTCCGAGCGGTCTCCGCCGAGCGCCTCGAGGTCGCCGTCCGCGGGACGGGAGGCGGCTACCTGGTGACGAGCGAGGTCTTCTATCCCGGATGGACCGCGACCCTCGACGGGAAGCCCGTGGCGGTCGAGCGGGCGAACTACGCCTGGCGCGCGGTGGCGCTCCCTCCCGGGAACCACGACGTCGTCTTCCTGTACCGCCCGCGCTCCTTCTCGATCGGGCTCGCGGCGAGCGCGGCGGGGGGGCTCTTCCTCCTCGCCTGCCTCGGCCTGCGCCTGCGCCCTCGACGGTCCCGCTCCCCCGCCGCATAGTGGAGCGGCCCGTGGAGCTCCACTTCCTCGGAAGCGGATCGAAGGGGAACGCGCTCGCCGTCACCAGCGGGCGCACGCGGATCCTGCTCGACGCCGGGCTTTCGGCGGAAGTGCTCCAGCAGCGACTCCTCGCCGTTGGGATCCTCCCCTCCTCGATCGACGCGATCGCCGTCACGCACGGCCATCACGACCACGTCGCGGCCGCGCCGATCCTGAGCCGCGACCTCGGCATCGTCGTCCACGCCGCGCGGACGACCTTCCGCGATCCGGGGAAGCGCCCCGCCAACTTCTCGATCCTCGAGCCGGGGCGCCCCTTCGAGATCGGGGACCTCCGGCTCCGCCCTTTCCGGATCCCCCACGACGCCGAGCCGACGGTCGGCTACGTCGTCGAGGGGAGCGACGGCGCCTCCCTCGGCTACGTCACCGATTGCGGGCACCCCCGCCCTGACGTGATCGAGGCCCTGCAGGGGGTCCGGGCCCTCGTCCTCGAGTTCAACCACGACGAGGCGATGCTCCGCGACGGACCCTATCCCCGGCCGTTGAAGGACCGCATCGCGGGGCCCGACGGACACCTCTCGAACGGCCAGGCCGCCGAGATCCTGGGGAGGGTCGCCCACGCCGGCCTCTCGAGGGTGTTCCTGGCCCACCTCTCCGAGACGAACAACCGCCCCGCCCTCGCCCTCGCTGCGGCGCGCACGGCCCTCGAGCGGGCGTGCCTGCGGAACGTCGCGGTCGACGCTCTCGCTCAGGCGACCACCCTCGGGCCGCTCTCCATCTGACTCCCCACTCCTCGGACGGGCGACGCACGTGGGTCGCCGCTCCGCGAGGGCGGCGCGTCGAAGGTGGCTTCAGTCCCCGTAACGGTCCTGGAGGACCTTCAGCACGCGCTCGGCCTTCGGGGGGGACAGGAAGGAGGAGAGCTTGCTCGGCAAGCCCTCGAGGGCGACGGCGACCTGGTCGTGCAGCCGTTCGACGTCCCCTCCCGCCTCGTGCGCCCGCTCGAATGCGCCGGCGAGCTCCTCCCGCAGGAGCGCGCCCAGGCGTCCGGTCTCCGCCTCGTCGAGCCCCGCGTCCCTCGCGACCTGCTCGGTGATCCTGCCCGAGAGGACCTCCGACTCCCGGCGAGACATCCGCGAGGACTCCCCCGCGCGCATCCAGGGCTCCCCCTTCCGGAAGGCCTCGACCTGGGAGGCCTCGTCCCGGGCGGGGAGGCGTCGGACCGGCTGGCCGAGGACGGCC
>CBRGOK010000199.1:0-6778 GCA_967798035.1 uncultured bacterium | reverse complement strand
GAAAACACGGGGAGCGCCGCGCGGGCGAGGGCGAAGGGACCCTCGATGTTCGATTCGAGGAGCGAGCGGAGCGTCGATCCGTCGAGGGATTCGGCCCGACCCGACTCGATCCCTCCGACCGCGCAGACGACGGCGTCGAGGCGGCCGAAGGCCTTGCGGGCGCGAGCGACCAGTTTCGCTGGCCCTCCCCGGGCCACGAGGTCCGACCGGATGGCGAGGGCGCGGATCCCTCGGCGGCGGCAGCGCTCGGCGAGGAGTCGGCCTTCGCCGGCCCGGGTCCGGTAGCCGAGCGCGAGGTCGAATCCCTCCTGCGCGAGGCGGAGCGCGATCGCGCCGCCGAGCGTGCCCGTCGCCCCGGCGAGGAGGGCGACCGGGCGCGAGGAGGGGCGAGGCATCCGCGCAGGATAGCGGGCGCCGATCTGGAATCGGGGTCCGCCGCCTCTATCCTCCCTCCCGCCGAATGGCGCGCTCGCCCCTCCCCCGCCTTCTCCTTCCCCTCCTCCTCCTCTCCTGCGCGGGGCGGAAGCCGCGCCTCGCGAGCGCCCCGGCCGGGCCCGTCGAGGCGGAGTACGTCCTGCGCGTGGCCGATCCGGCCTCGCGCCGGGTCGAGGGAAGGGGGAGGTTCGCGCCGCGGGGAAGGGGAGACCTCCGCCTGCAGGTCGAGCGGAGCTACGCCTTCCTCGAGGTGGAGAAGAACTACGTGACGGACGTGCGGGCGCGTGCCGATGGAAAGCCCCTCGCCGTCCATCCCGACGGCCCCGACGCGTGGAGGATCGAGGGCTCGCGGGGCAAGGAGGTCGAGGTCGAGTGGGCGGTGGATCTCCTCCACCGGGAGGAGATCGCGCGGCGGGAGAAGGAGAAGCCCGACCAGTACGAGCACCCCTACCTCGCCGAGGACCACGCCTTCCTCGTCGGCGCGGCCGTCTTCCTCTTTCCCGACCGGGGGGAGGGCCCCTACCGCGTCCGCTTCGAGGTCCCCGAGGGCTGGCCGATCGACGTCCCCTGGGAAGGCTCGGTCGAATCGGGGTTCGCGGCCCCCGACGCGCCCGCGCTCCTCCAGAACTACCTGTACCTCGGCCGCGGACGCCGCTCCCGGGTCGGGTTCGAGGGGTTCGAGGTCGCCACGGTCGCGGCCCCCCGGGCGCGGGTGCCCGAGACCGAGCTGGAGGAGCGGATCTCGAAGGTGGTCCGGGCCGAGGTCGATCTCCTCGGGCCTCCGAGGACGTCGCGCTACCTCCTCGTCTTCCCCGAGCCGGGCCGCCTGCGAGGGGCGGGAGGGTCGGCCAAGCGCGACTCCCTCGTCCTCGCCTTCGGCTGGGGCGCGATCGAGGGGAGCCTGGACCACCTGATCGGGCACGAGCTGGCCCACACCCTCGCGCCGACGCGCGCGGGGTTCGCCGACGACGCGCGGTACGCGAACGAGGGGTTCGCCGACTACGTGGCGCTGAAGGCGCGGCGCGGGGCGGACCTGCTGACGGAGTCGCGGTTCCTCGCGGAGATCGCCCGGCGGGCCGAGCGCTGGATCTCCCTCTCCGAGAAGAACGGGCTCTCCCTCGCGGACGCCGCGGAGCGGTTCTTCTCCGACCGCGACGCCTACGAGCTTGCCTACTCGGGGGGGTGCGTGCTCGGATTCCTCCTCGACCACCGGCTCGACGGGGGGATCCCGGCCCTCTATCGGGCGATCGCGGCGGCGGGCGAGGAGCGCCCGGGCGCGAGGGTCCTCCGGGAGGCCGTCGCGGAGATCGGGGGGGAGGAGGCCGGAGCGCTCCTCGACCGGCTCGTGTCGGGCCCGGCCGGGGAGTCGATCCTCGCGGCGTTCCCTCCCCGCTACCAGGTCACCGCCCGGCGGGAAGTCGACCGGACGCTCGGGGTGAGGCTCGAGAACGGCCCCGAGCCGGTGGTCGCCTCCGTCGAGAGGCGCTCCTCCGCGGAGCGGGCGGGGCTGCGGGAGGGAGATCGGATCCTCGCCTTCGACGGGGAACCGGTGGAGGCGCGCTCCGATCTCTTCCGCCTGCAGCGCGGCTCGCAGGCCGAGGAGTTCCGCGTGAGGGTTCGCCGGGGCTCGCAGGAGGTCGATTGCGCGGCGGCCTACGACAGACGGCTGCGGGTGAGGCTCTCCCATGCCGAGGGGTAGCGTCGCCGACGCGCTCCGGATCTTCCGGATGGAGGCGCTCGCCGCCGCGCGCGACCGCCACACCCTCCTCTACGCCGTCCTCGTCCCGCTGCTCGTCTACCCCCTCCTCTTCTTCGGGATGGCGCAGTGGATCGTCTATCGAAAGGGGGTCGAGGAGCGCACGGTCGTCCGCGTCGCCCTCCTCGAGGGCGCCCTCGCTCCTCCCCTCGAGGGCCGGCTTTCGGAGGTGACCGGCCTGAAGATCGAGAAGGAGACGGCCCCGGAGGGGCTCCCCCCGATCGAGAGGGCGCAGGCCCTCTTCGCCGGGGAGCGGGTCGACATCGCGCTGGCGAAGGCCGAGGGCCCGGGGCTCTCCCTCTACTACGACTCGGGGAGCGAGCTCTCCCTCTCGGGTCGACGCCGGGTCGAGCGAGCCCTCGAGTCGTGCCGGGAGAAGTCGAGGACGATGGCCGCGACCGAGAAGGGCCTCGACCCCGCCTCCCTCGAGGCGATCGCGCTGCGCAAAGAGGACCTCGCCTCCGCGGAGGAGACGGGCCGGCGCGTCCTCGGGGCGATGCTCCCGATCTTCCTCCTCCTCATGAGCGTGAGCGGCGCCTTCTACCTCGCCGTCGACGTCACCGCCGGGGAGAAGGAGAGGAAGACGGCCGAGACGACGCTCCTCCTCCCGGTTCCCGGTCGCGCCGTCTTCCTCGGGAAGTTCCTCGCCGTCCTCGGCGCGGGGGGGCTCGCCTGCGCGCTCAACCTCGGGAGCATGCTGATCGCCTCCCGCGCCTTCTTCGAGGGGAGCGCGGCGGGCCTCTCGGTGAGGCTCCCCGCGGCGAGCGTCGCCCTCGTCCTCCTCGTCGCCCTCCTCTTCCTCGCCCTCGCGGCCTCCCTCCTCCTCGGGGTCGCGCTCCTCGCCCGCTCCTTCCGGGAGGGCCAGTCCTATGCGACGCCGCTCTTCACGCTCTTGATCCTCCTCCCGATCCTCGCCTCGCAGCCCGGGACGAGGCTCACCGCCGGGACCGCGCTCGTCCCCGTCGTGAACGCCGCCCTCGCGATGCGGGAGGCGCTCGAGGGGTCGATCCAGACCGGCCCCTTCCTCCTCGCCCTCCTCGCCCTCGCGGCCCAGGGCGCGCTCGGCTTCGCGTTCGCCGAGCGTCTGCACGCGCAGGCGGCCCTCCACCTCGCCGAGGAATCGGTCCCCTTCTCCCGGATCCTCGAGTTCCTCCGACCGAAGGAGGGGAAGGCGTGAGGAAACTGCCCCAGTTCCGTGTTGATTCCGACCATAAACCCCTGAGGGCACTAGGATTGTCTGGAGATGGGGGCTGTTCTCAGAAAAACGCGCATAACCGGTTGCTCCGGAAGGGTTTTCCGTGTGGCATCAACACCAAGCCGGGGCAGTTTCAGGCGTGAGCGTCGACGGCGCCGCCGTCCGCGTCGAGGGGCTCGTCAAGGTCTTCGCCGACCGCCAGCGCGGGACCTTCCGCGCGGTCGACGGCGTCTCCTTCGAGTGCAAGGGAGGGGAGGTCCTCGGACTTCTTGGGCCGAACGGGGCGGGCAAGACGACGACGCTCCGGATCCTCTCGACCGTGCTCCTCCCGACCGAGGGGAAGGCGACCATCGCGGGGCACGACTGCGTGAAGGACCCGGTCGGCGTCCGCCGCTCGCTCGGCTTCCTCTCCGCGAACACCGGGCTCTATCCCCGCCTCACGCCGCGCGAGACCCTCGCCTTCTTCGGGCGGCTCCACCACCTCCCCGAGGAGCTGATCGAGGCCCGCGTCGAGGTGCTCCTCGACCTCTTCGACCTGAAGGACATCGCCGAGCGCCGCTGCGAGAAACTCTCGACCGGGCAGCGCCAGCGCGTCTCCCTCGCCCGCACCCTCGTCCACGATCCCCCCGTCCTGATCCTCGACGAGCCGACGACGGGCCTCGACATCCTGGGGACCTCCGCCGCGATGGCCTTCCTCCAGGAGAAGCGCGCCGAGGGGCGCGCGATCCTCTTCTCGACCCACGTGATGTCGGAGGCGGAGAAGCTCTGCGACCGGATCGCGATCCTCCACCACGGGCGGATCCTCGCGACCGGCACGCTGGAGGAACTTCGCGTCCAGACGGGGCGGCGCTATCTCGAGGACATCTTCCATGTCCTCCTCCCCTCGACGTGAACGGCGCGGACGTCGCGGTCGTCTTCCGCCGCGAGGCGCTCGAGATCCTCCGGGATCGCCGGACCCTCATCGCCGGGGTCCTCCTCCCGGTCCTCCTCTATCCGCTCCTTTTCTTCGGGACGGAGCGCGTGCGGAGGGCGGCGAAGCGCTCCCTCGAGGGGAGGGAGGTCGCGATCGCCTTCTCCCCCGGCGCGGAGGAGGCGAGGGCCGCGATCGAGCCCCGGCTGGAGGGGCGCGTTTGTCGCCTCGTCTCCGGCTCCTTCGAGGACGCGGACGTCTCGGAGGGGGGCGTGCACGCGATCGTCGAGGTCCGCCCGGACCCCCGGACCGTCGTCGTGCGCTTCCGGAGCAACGTCGAGCTGTCCGCCGAGGCGGCGTCGCGCGTCTCGCGGGCTGTGGAGGAATGGAGGGAAGAGGAGCGACTTTCGCGGCTCGCTGGCGCCGGCCTCGTCCCCGATCCGGGAGAGCCCTTCGGCTTCGCCTCCCTCGACGCGGCCCCCCCCGAGCGCGCCGGCGGCGCCCTCCTCGGCCGCCTCCTCCCCCTCGTCCTGATCACGGTCGTGATCTCGGCGGGCTCCTTCGCCGCCCTCGACGCCTTCGCGGGGGAGCGCGAGCGGGGAACCCTCGAGACCCTCCTCGTCCACCCGGTCTCCCCCGTCGACCTCGCCACCGGGAAGTACCTCGCGATCCTCGCCACCTCCCTCGGCGCCTCCCTCCTGAACCTCGCGAGCCTCTCCGGGACCCTCCTCCTCGCCGGGGGCCTCGGAGGGGACCAGGCCGCCCACCTCCGCCTCGCGCCGGCCTCGATCGCCGGCGCCCTCCTCCTCCTCGTGCCGACCGCTGCGCTCCTCGCCGGACTCCTCGCCGAGGTCTCGGCGAGGGCGCGCTCCTTCCGCGAGGGGCAGAACTACATCCTGCCCCTCGTTCTCGCGTGCATGATCCCGGGGATCGCCGCCCTCCTCCCGGGCGTCGTCCTCGACCCGTTCCTCGCCCTCCTCCCGATCGCCGGGCCCGCCCTCGCCCTGCGCGAGGTCCTGAAGGGGAGCGCGGCGACTCTCCCCGTTGCGATCGCGGTCGCGAGCACCTTCGTCTACGCGGGCCTCCTCGTCCGCCGCGTCGGCGGCCTCCTCGACGCCGAGAGGATCCTGCGGGAGGAGGCGCCGGAACGGGGGACTCCCGGCGCGGGCCTCCACGCGCGCGCGACCCTCGTCGCGACCGCCGGGACCTTCCTCGTCGTCTTCGCCCTCGGCTTCCCCGCCCAGGCGCGCGACCCGATCGGCGGGCTCCTCGCCACGCTCTTCGGGATCGTCCTCCCCGCCGCTTTCCTGGTGGCGCGGGCCGCGCGGCTCCGTCCGGGGGAGGCGTTCGGGCTCCGCCCGCTTCGCCCCTCCCTCCTCCTCGCGGGCGCCTCCCTCGTCCCGGCGGCGAGCCTCCTCTCCGCCTTCGTCCTCGCCTTCCAGCAGTCCTTCCTCCCGGTACCCGAGGCCTTCGCGAAGGAGATGGCCGAGAAGCTCCAGATCGGGACCCTCCCGACCCTCCTCGCCTTCCTCCTCTACGCCGCCGCGCCGGGCGTCTGCGAGGAACTCCTCTTTCGCGGCGCGATCCTCCGGGGACTCCGGCGCGACCTCCCCGCTCTTCGGGCGGTCCTCCTCTCCTCGGTCCTCTTCGCCGCCTTCCACTTCAGCCCCTACCGCTTCTTCCCCCAGGCGGCGCTCGGCGTCCTCCTCGGATTCCTCGCCCTCCGGGCGGGCTCCGTCTGGCCTGCCATCGTCCTCCACGCCGGCCACAACGCCCTCGTCCTCTTCGGGGGGGACGAGGTCGCCTCCCTCGCCCTCGACCCGCGGTTCCTCCTCGCGGCCGCCCTGGGAGCGGCGGCCGCCTTCACCCTAGTCCGCCGGCCCCGCCCCCGGTAGCAATCTTCACGAGCCGGGGGGAGGATCCCGGCATGGCGCTCCCCACATTCGCCTGCCTCCTCCTCCAGACGACCTGGGTCGTCGACGACAACGGCGGGCCGGGGGTCGACTTCACCGACCTCCCCCCCGCGATCGCCGCGGCTGCCGACGGGGACGTCCTCCTCGTCCAGCCGGGCACCTACTCCCACTTCACGCTCACCGGGAAGGGGCTGAGGATCCTCGGCTCCGGCGCGTCCGGGTCCAACGCGGTCTTCGTCAACGACGCCAACCCGGGGTCGGGCATTGGGCGGACGACGGTGGACGCAGTCCCGAGCGGGTCGATCGTCCACATGGAGGGGCTCCGGTTCCTCGGCTCGCTCCCCGGACCGAGCAAGATCGAGATCCTCGGCGCCGGCACGCGCGCGACCCTCGCTGACGTCGTCGTCATCGGGCCGCAGGGGGGCACGGGCCTCCTCGCCGAGGCCTCGCAGGTCCGGATCGTCCGCTCCACCATCACCGGGGGCCTGGGCCAGGCCACCATCCCCGCCGGCAGGGGCCTCCTCGTCCGGAACGGGGCGGAGGTCCACGTGGCGAATTCCAACCTCTCC
>CBRGOK010000198.1:0-6787 GCA_967798035.1 uncultured bacterium | reverse complement strand
CGGTCGGGGCGGAGGCCGGACGGGACTCGGCGGCCGGCTCCTGGAGGAGGAGGAGGAGGGCGAGGGGATTCACGATCGGGAGGTGGGTCGCGAGGCCGTAGGGGCGTAGCGGAGGGCGAGCCCCGGAGGACGGATCCGGTCGAAGAACGGGGGGTCGAGCACCTCGACCTCCAGGCTCTCGAGGGAGCGGGTCAGCTCGGGGAGCGACTTCGGCTGGGGCTCGAGGCCGGCCACGATCTGGAAGAGGTGGACGGAGGAATAGCCGGGCCGCGGGTCCGAGCGAAGCTCGCTCACCCGGAGGAGGGAGAAGCCGACCCGGGTCGCGATCGGTCCCCGCACCTCCCCCTCGGGGGCGTCGAAGGCCTCGATCGCGAGGAGGGGGTCGAAGTCGCGGCGGGCGAGCCAGCCCGCGTCCCCCCCCTTCTCCGGAGCGTGGTCGGAGAGATCCTTCGCCACCGCCTCGAAGGCCTCCCCCGCCTCGAGGCGCGCCTTCGCTCGGGCGATCCGCTCGCGCGCCGCCTCCACCCGGTCCCGCAGGATCGCGAAGGCGGTCGCCCGCGGGAGGAGGGCCCGGGCGAGCGCGGCGCTGCGGAGGTGGTCGAGCGCGTAGCCGGGATTGTCGGGCACGAGGAAGGCCGCGAGGGTGTCGATCTCCGTCCGCGTGATCGGCTCCCCCGCGACGCGGAGGACGACCTCGGGAAGGGAGGCGGGAAGATCGGGGCCGGAGCAGCCCGCGCCGAGCGCGGCGAGGAGGAGGGAGAGCCGGTCCCGGCGTCGCATCTACGGTCGAACGTAGTCGCCCCGACGGGTCCGGTAAAGCCGCCCCCCTCGACGCCGGGGGGCCAACGCGGGGGGGGTTCCTCCCGTAGGAGTCCCTCCACGGAAGGTTCCAAGCCCCGCACGCTCCGAATAGGATGCGCGTCCGCCCGGCCCGCGGCCGGCCGTTGGCAAGGCCGCAGAAAGCCGGGCGACGGCATCGAGGAGTTCCTCATGAGCCGAGCCACCCTTCTCTCCGCGATCCTCCTCCTCTCCCCCGCCCTCGCGGCCTCGCCGCCGGCGGGCCCGCGCGCCGGCGGAGACGACCTCGCCTCGCTCCGCGAGCGGGCCGACGCGCTGCGGGAGGCGATCGAGGGGATGCGGCGGGCCGCGGGCGTGGTCCGCATCAAGGTCAACGGGGAGGAGATCCCCGCGGCCGCCGTCGAGCGCGCCTTCGTCTACATCTTCGGGCGCCCGTACATCGAGCGGAAGATCCGCGACTTCCTCGTCGCCGACGAGATCGAGCTGCGCCGCAAGAGCGGGCAGGTCGTCGAGGACCTCCGGATCGGCGGCGAGGAGGTGATGAAGGAGGTCGCCTCGATGAAGGACCAGCTCCAGGGGCAGATCCAGGGGGGGTTCGCCCTCAGCGCGGTCCTCCGGCTCCAGGGGATGGACGAGTCCTCCTTCGCCGACGAGCAGGCCTCCCTCCTCCTCTTCGACAAGGTCTTCATCCCCGAGGACCCGACGAAGTGGTCGGAGACGACGGTCCAGGCGCTCGCGAGCCAGGGGGGGCAGGACTTCGTCGACAAGACGATGAAGGGGCTCCGGGAGCAGCGGGAGAAGAACCCGAACGAGCCGATGCCCGCCTTCTACCGGACGATCTTCCGCCAGTGGATCTCGAAGGCGCTGAAGGACTCCTCGAGCATCAAGACGGCGAGCTACGGGCTCCCCCCCGACGTCGTCCTCTCCGTGAACGGCCGGCCGCTCCCGACGGCGGAGGCCTACCCGAACGTGGCGCGGATGGTGACGGCGATCGAGCGGGATCGGGTGCTGCGGTGGATGGCGTGGTCCACCGCCACGCGCCAGGCCCTCATCGCGGCGGGCGTCTACCTCCCCGAGGAGGAGTTCCTCAAGGAGTGGCAGGCGCACGTGGGGCCCTACGAGAAGACCCCCTTCTCGATCGAGGTCGTCGCGACCGCCTTCAAGAAGTTCCCCTCCTACGACCTCTACCGCGAGTACTTCCGGCTCCGGAAGTCCTTCGAGAAGATGATCGAGAAGGAGGTGACCGACGAGGCGCTCCTTCAGCACCGCGCCCGCGTGCAGGACTTCCTCGGGGACGGCAAGGTCGACGCGCAGGTGATCCTGCGCCCGGCGATCGACTACACCGACTTCTCCTGGAAGGGCCCCGACGCGTTCGACAAGGCGAAGAAGGAGGCGGAGGAGGTGATGGCGGCCCTCAAGGCGGGGACCTCCTTCGAGGAGGCGATCGACCGCTGGTCGCAGTTCTTCGAGCCCCCCCCGCCGGCGCCCGGCCAGCAGGCCCCGCAGGGGCCGCGGCCCAACCGCGGGCGCTTCGACCCCCAGTCGAAAAACCAGCTGAAGACCCTCCTCGGGGAGAGCGAGTTCGACGAGATCGTCCGCGGGTACTCGATCGCGGAGATCCTCTTCCACGAGGCGCCGGTCGGGGAGGCGGTCGGGCCGATCCGGGGTCCCCTCGGCTACTACGTCGGGCGGGTGCTGGCGCGCCACCCCGGCGCCAAGGTGATCGACCTCGCCCAGGAGAACTCGCGCAACCTCCTGAAAGAGGACTACCTCGCCCGCCGCTTCTTCGACTGGAGCAACGGCGTCGTCGCGAAGGCGAAGATCGTGGTCGACTAGGGGGCGGTTGAAGGACGGGCCGAGCGAGCGGGACCTCCCCCGCCGGGCGGCGCGGCGACTCCTCCCCTACGTCGCGCGCCAGTCCACCACCCTCCTCGTCGTCCTCGCCCTCGGTCTCCTCACCGCGCTCGCGGCGAAGGCCCCCATCGCCCTCCTCGAGCCGGTCGTCAACGTCGTCTTCGAGGAGAAGCCCCTCGGCGGGATCGCCGCGGACCGCATCCCCCTCCTCGGCTCGGCGCTGCGGGACGTGAACGACTTCGTCCTCGGGCGCCTCTCCCCCGGGACGGGCCAGGGGAAGGGCGCGGAGGCGCTCCTCGTCGCGGTCACGCTCCTCGCGGTCGGGATCGCCCTCGTCGGGGCGATCGCCGAGTACCTCTTCTCGGTCCTCTCCCGGCGGATCGGCCTGCGCCTCACGGTCGACCTGCGCCGCGACCTCTGCGAGCGGCTCCTGCGCCTGCCCCTGCGCGCCCACGTCTCCCGGCGCCTCGGGGATCTCCTCTCCCGCACGAACAACGACATCCAGGTGAGCCTGCGGGCCTTCACCCTCCTGTTCGACGACGTCGTCCAGGAGCCGTTCATGATCCTCGCGAGCCTCGCGCTCATGTTCGCCGTCAGCCCGGGGCTCACGGCCGTCTTCCTCGCGATGATCCCCCTCGTCGCGCTCCCGGTCGTCCTCTTCGGCCGGCGGATCCGCCGCGGGAGCCGCCGCTCCCTCGAGGCCCTCGGGGAGACGACCGAGTCCCTCGCCCAGTCCCTCGCCGGGATCCGCGTCGTCAAGTCCTTCAACATGGAGGCGAGCGAGGTCCGCGAGTTCGAGGCGGCGAACCGCCGGTTCCTGCGCCGCTCGATGTCGATGGCCCGCGCGAAGGCCGGCTCGAGCGCCGCGCTGATCCTCCTGACCGGCGCGGGGACCGCCTTCCTCGTCCTCGTGCTCGGGTGGCTCAAGCTCCGGCACGGGATGTTCACGACCTCGGGATCCCTCCTCGCGTTCCTCGCCCCGCTCGGGACCCTTTACGCCCACACGAAGCGCGTGACGAAGGCCTACACGGTCGTCCAGGAGTCGATGGGGGCGACGGGCCGCGTCCTCGAGCTCCTCGAGCTCGAGCCGGAGCGGGCCGACGCGCCCGACGCGAGGTCGATCGAGCGCGTGCGGGAGGGGATCGAGGTGAAGGACCTCACCTTCGCCTACGACGCCGAGGAGGTCCTCACGGGGGTCTCCTTCCGGGCGAAGGCGGGGGAGACGATCGCGATCGTCGGCCCCTCGGGGGCCGGGAAGTCGACCCTCGTCGACCTCCTCGCGGGGTTCCACGAGCCGAAGGCGGGGGCGATCCTCGTCGACGGCGTCGACCTCCGGAAGATCGCGCGTCCGTCCTGGCTCCGGCAGATCGCCGTCGTCGCGCAGGACCCGTTCGTCTTCCACACGAGCGTCCGCGAGAACCTCTGCTACGGGAAGCCCGAGGCGGCGGAGGCGGAGATGGTCGAGGCGGCGAGGGCGGCCAACGCCCACGACTTCGTCGCCTCCCTCCCCCAGGGGTACGACACCCTCGTCGGGGAGGCGGGCGCCCGCCTCTCGGGGGGCCAGCTCCAGCGGATCACGATCGCGCGCGCGATCCTCAAGGATCCCTCCGTCCTCCTCCTCGACGAGGCGACCTCCTCGCTCGACACGGAGTCGGAGGCGGCCGTGCAGGCCGCGCTCGCCAACCTCCGGAAGGGGAGGACGACCTTCGTGATCGCCCACCGCCTCTCCACCGTGCGCGACGCCGACCGGATCCTCGTCCTCGACGGGGGCCGGATCGCGGAGCAGGGGACGCACGCGGAGCTGATGGCCCGCGGCGGCCTCTACCGCCGGCTCTTCGATCGCCAGTTCTCGACGCTGGTCGCCTGAGGGAGGACACCATGCAGCCGATCTGCGCGGGTCTCGCCGGGGCCCTCCTCCTCCTCGCCGCGGGCGAGGAGACTTCGCCCCCCCTCGTCCGGGGCGCCTGGATCCGCGCCTTCCGGGCCGAGGGGACCGCGGAGGCGGCGCGGGCGCTCGAGGAGGGGACCGCCCTCCTCCCCGAGGCCGCCCGCCCCCCCTTCGACGTCGACCGCTCCCTCCTCGAGAGAATGAAGGGGGTCTTCGCCTCCCTCCCCACCCGCGTGAAGGCGGGGGAGAAGCTGCCGGGAGCGCTCGGGAAGACGACGCGCCTGCGGGGCGACGTCCTCGCGGTCGACGAGGAGGGGTTCACGCTGAAGGAGGCGCGCGAGGAGAAGCGGATCCCCTGGTCGGGCCTCGCCAAGCGCGACCTCGCCGACTTCGTCTCCGCCCGCGAGCCGAGGAACGCCCACGACCTCTTCGACGCGGCGGCGCTCCGCCTCCTCGACGGCGACGCCGACCGCGCCTGGAAGGGGCTCCAGCAGGTGCGGACCGCCTTCGCCGCCGAGCCCGAGGCGGCGCTCGCCTCCTCCGTCCTCGAGGCGCGCACCCCGCTCGAGGCGGGCCTGCGGGAGGCGAAGGGGCTCGCGGCCTTCCGTTCGGTCCCGGAGGACGCCTCCGGCGCGCCCCTCCTCGCCGCCGTCCGGGCGGCGTTCACCGACCCGGAGGTCCTCGGCTCGGAGGCCTACGGCAAGGGGAGGGAGGGGCTGGCGCCGAGGGTCTCGACCGCCCTCGAGGGGGAGTACGCCCGCGAAGGGGTGAAGAGCGCCTTCCGCGGCGCGGTCGAGCTCGCGGAGGGAGGTCGCGTCAGCCTGCGCTACGCCTTCGAGCGCGTCGAGGAGGCCGGGGACTGGATCCTCGAGCCCTATCCCTCGGTCCGCTCCGGCGCGTGGGGAGGGTTCGACCCCAAGATCGACGCGGCGAAGGTCCAGGACTGGGGCGTCCGGGAGGGCGGTCTCTTCGCCGCCGGCCGCGCCTCGGCGCGCCATGTGGCGCAGTTCACCGGCGAGGTGTCGGTCAAGCTCTCCTTCAAGGTGACGACCCTCGAGAAGATCGCGCCGAAGGAGGTCGTGATCTACCTCCTCCTCGCCGGGATCCTCGACGACCGGAAGGGGACCTTCGTCTGCTCGCCGGGCGGGACGAACCTCGTGCGCGTCAAGAAGGGGGATCTCGCGCAGCTCCCGACGAGCGGGTCCATCCCCCCCGTGCCGCCGTTCGGGAAGGTCCACGAGATGAAGATCGAGTGGAAGGGGGGGAAGCTCTTCGCGGCGCTCGGGGGGAAGACGAGCATCGAGGCCGCCTTCACGGGCGCCCCGGACAAGCCCGGGCAGGCCGCCCAGACGGGAGGGACGGTGTTCCTCTGGCTCGAGGGTCCCGTGCTCGCCCGCGTGGACGACCTCGTCGTCGAGGGTACGCTCGACCCGGCCTGGGTGGAGTCGTCGAAGAAGGACTGGGTCGCGAAGCAGGTGCTGCAGACCCTGCCCGAGGCGCCCAAGTAAGGTCAGACCCCGGCGGAACTCGCGAGCAGCGCGACCGCGCTCGCCGCGATCGCCTCCCCCTTCCCGAGGGGGCCGAGCGCCTCCGCCGTCTTCCCCTTCACGTTCACGCAGTCGAGGGGGACGGCGAGGAGGCGGGATAGGCGGTCCCGGATCGCGGCGCGATGCGGGGCGATCTTCGGCTTCTCGGCCATCACGACCGAGTCGACGCTGACGATCGTCCAGCCGGTGGCGCGAACCCTCGCCGCCGCTTCCTCGAGGAGCTTCGCGCTGTCGGCGCCCTTCCACTTCGGGTCGGAGTCGGGAAACAGGGTCCCGAGGTCCTCGAGACCGGCGGCCCCGAGGAGCGCGTCGGCGACGGCGTGCAGGAGGGGGTCGCCGTCGGAATGTCCGACGGGACCTGTCTCGTACGGGATCTCGATCCCTCCGAGGACGAACTTCCGGCCCTTGGCGAGGCGGTGGAGGTCGAATCCCGTCCCGATCCGGAGAGGCGTCACGACCTGGAGGCCTCCCTCGCGGCGAGGAGCTGCTCGGCGAGGGCGAGATCGCCGGCCGTCGTCACCTTCAGGTTGGTCTCGTCCCCCGGGACGACGACCACCGTCATGCCGGCGCGCTCGGCCACGGCCGCGTCGTCGGTCGGGCGCTCCCCCTTTCGCGCCGCGGCCTCCATGGCCGCCGCGAAAGGCGCCCGGCGGAACGCCTGCGGAGTCTGGGCGCGCCAGACCGCCTCGCGGGGGATCGC